>CAJXHQ010000390.1 GCA_913054485.1 uncultured Paracoccaceae bacterium | reverse complement strand
CGCTGGATCACCGCGCCCGCAAACGGTTCGAAGGGTTCACCGAGGCGCTGGCCAAAGAAGGCGTGGAGATTGAGGACCGTGAGTTCTACTCCGGCGGTTCGGCGCTGGCCAAGGGCCGCGAGATGACCGCTGCGATGCTGGAACGCTCGCCCGAGCTGGATTTCCTTTATTACTCCAACGACATGATCGGGGCGGGCGGGCTGTTGTACCTGCAGGAGCAGGGCATTGATGTGCCCGGCCGGATCGGCCTTGCAGGCTTTAACGGCGTGGAGCTGCTTCAGGGTCTGCCGCGCAAGCTGGCGACGATGGACAGCTGCCGTCAGGAGATTGGCCGAAAGGCGGCTGAGATCATCATCGGCCAGCTGGATGAGGCAGCCGGGGATGTTGAAACCTCGGTGACGCTGACCCCGGTGATCAGCTACGGCGATACGCTGAAACGGCGCTGATGCTGCTGGAGAACCAAGCGGCGCGGCGGCTGTTTCTGGACCGCCACGCTCTTTTGGAACAGCCCGCAGGCCCGGCCAGGGGGGCGGATCTGCTGGCGCTGATCACCCGGCTTGGCTTTGTCCAGCTCGACAGTATCAACACGGTGGCGCGGGCGCATGATATGATCCTGTTCTCGCGCCGCCCGTCTTACCGGGCGTCGCATCTGACGCGGCTCTACGCCGATGGCGGGCTGTTCGAGCATTGGACACATGATGCCGCCGTCATCCCGATGGAATTCTACCCCCATTGGCATCTGCGTTTCGAACGCGATGCGGCGCGGCTGAAGGCGCGCTGGAAGAACTGGCGGCGTGACGGCTATGAGGAGCGGTTTGACGCCGTATTGCAGCATATCCGCAACCACGGGCCGGTCTGCTCCTCCGATGTTGGCAAGGACGAAAAGAAGGGCTCTGGCGGCTGGTGGGACTGGCACCCGTCCAAAACCGCGCTGGAATACCTCTGGCGCAGCGGCGCCTTGGCGGTCACCGGGCGGCAGGGATTCCGCAAATTCTATGACCTGACCGAAAGGGTGGTGGAGGAACATCTCTGTCCCGGTGCGGATCCCTGCAATCCGCCTGTGACGGTGGACTGGCTGTGCAACGCGGCGCTGGAGCGGCTCGGTTTTGCCACCCCGGGGGAGCTCGCCGCCTTTTGGGACACCGCAAGCCCGGCAGAGGCCAAGGCATGGTGCGCCGCTGAGGAAAAATCAGGACGGCTGCAGCAGGTCGAGGTGCAGCTGGCCGATGGCGCGACCCGCAGCGCCTACCTGCGACCAGGAACGGCGGAAGCGGCGGCGGAATTGGGACCGGCGCCAGGGCGGATGCGGGTGCTCAGCCCCTTCGACCCGGCACTGCGCGATCGCAAGAGGGCAGAGCGGCTGTTCGGCTTCCACTACCGGATCGAGGTTTTCACGCCTGCGCCGAAACGGAGATACGGCTATTATGTCTTCCCGGTTCTGGAAGGCACGCGTCTGGCGGGCCGCATCGATATGAAGGCACAGCGGGACCAACGCGTGCTGGAGGTTACCGCCTTCTGGCCGGAACGGGGTATCCGCTGGAGCAAGGCAAGGGCTGCGCGGCTGGAAGCGGAACTGGACCGGGTGCGCCGATTTGCCGGGCTGGAAGCGCTCTGCTATGCGGATGGCTGGCTAAGAGAGTCCCAGTGAGATCCCTGAAAAACCGGGTGCGTCTGCCAAATTTCTTCGAAGAGATTTGTGCCGCGCGGCCGCCGGCCCGGCTGACCGCATCAAGGCGCTTTTAAGCGCCTTGAAACAAGACCTTTCGAAAGGGCTTGGCCGCGTTCAGACGCGGACGTTCAGGATGCTGCGGGCACGGTCGCGGGTTGCTTCGCGTTTTTCACTGGGCACGGCAAAGTAGTTATGGGTGCGGAACGGGTAGCGGTGGGCATCCAGAAAGGCCTCACGCGGGAGCGGCGGCGCATCATGTGCCAGCCTGTCCGGGGTGCAGATACCGTAGTCTAGGGCATCCAGCCAATCCCACAGCCCGTCCGGGGAATAGCCGAGTGCGTTTTCGCCTTCCCCCATGCTTTCGAACATGATGACCGGCCGGGCCTGTGCGATCAGCCCGGCGCCGCCCTTCAGCGCCCCGAGTTCGGCCCCTTCGATATCCATCTTGATCACATCCGGCTGTGCCTCGGGTAGCAGTGCATCCAGCGGGCGCAGCTGTACTTTAACCTTGTTCTGCTCGTGGCTGTCCTGGGGCATGAGAGAGTTGTAGCCGCTCTTGCCAGCAGAGCGGTAGAATACCGCCTCCCCCTCAGCCTCTCCCACGGCGCATTCATACAGGGCGCAATAGGGAAACCGGGCTCGCAGGGACCGGGCCTTATCCGGATCAGCTTCGATGGCGATGATCCGCGCCGAGGGCGTGGCGGCATGGACCGCCGAGAATACCGATCCGATATGGGCGCCGATGTCCAGGAAGGTGCCGCCGGGCGGGCAGAGACGGGTGATCAGCTGATCGGCGAGAATGGCATTGGCGGTTGCTGCCGCCTGCTCGGGATTGGCCAGCGGCAGGCTGCGCAATGCGTGCCACCGTGCGATCTGCTGCAGGCCGCGGCCTGCGGATGTGCCTACCAATCTCTTCTTCATTTCCAGCCTCTTTCTGCCGGACCGTCCGGCAGGTGCCGTTTCAGCACAGAAATCAGGCAAAAATACGCCACGCGGCGCAGGAGTGAAGGATAGGCCGCCGCCGCGGTCAGTCTTGCAGGCGGCGCTTGGACAGGATCATGTCGGGCAGCATCAGCGCATCAATCAGCGCGTCGCACAGCCCGGTGCATTTGCTGCAGCCCACACAGGGTCCGCGCAGGGCCTCCAGCTCGCTGGCGAGCGTTTGGGAGTGGCGGGTTCCGGCTTTGTTGCGGTTGATATTCATTCTCATAGCTCCGCGGCAATATGGCTTGGATCACTTGGCCACAGGCGGCAGCAGAAGAAATTGACTCAGATCAAGGCGCGCAGGGGAATCCCGCTAGGACAGCGGAAAACCGCTCCGGAGCCGGGGCCCCGGAGCAGGAAGGTCAAAGCAGCAGCATTAGCGGCAGCAGGGTGATCACCGGGAAGGCGACCAGAATGATGACCCGGATGATGTCGGAAGCGACAAAGAACATCACCGCCTTGTAGGTGTCCGACATCTTTGTCTTGCGGTCCATCGCGTTGATGATGAAGAGGTTCATCCCTACCGGCGGGGTGATCAGGCCGACTTCGACCACGATCAGCACCAGGATGCCGAACCAGATGGCGACCCATTCGGCCTCGATCCGGTTGACGCGGCCTTCGGTGACGCGGATGCCCAGTTCCTTCATCTGCTCGCGGGTCAGTTCCGCGCCGCTGGCGATGGCCTCCTGTATCGAGGCGAGCATTTCTGCCCCCATGCCTTCTGGTATGCCTGCCTTCAGCACCTCCATCGCCGCATCCGCCTGCATCGCGGGCAGGGAGATCAGCCCGAAATCCATCACTGAGATGACGGGGAAGAAGATCGGGATGGTCAGCAGGATCATCGACAGCGAATCCATCAGGCAGCCGAAGACCAGGTAGAAGCAGAGGATCAGCGCCAGCACGGTCCAGGGGCTGAAGCCCTGGCTGACCACGAAGTCGGCCAGCTCCTGCGGCACTTTGGTCAGTGCCAGGAAGCCGTTGTAAAAGCCAGCGCCCAGCACAATGAAGAAGATCATCGCGGTGGAACGCGCGGTGACCATAAAACTGTCGGTCAGTGCTGCGCGGTCAAGCCCGCCGTTCAGCCAGGCGATGAGCCCGGTGCCGGCTGCCCCCACGGCCGCACCTTCGGTCGGGGTGAACAGCCCGCCGTAGATGCCGCCGACCACCAGGCCGAAGACCAGCAGCACCGGCCAGACCTTGGCAAGGTTGCCGAAGCGCTCGGACCAGGGGATCGCCGGGCGGGTGCCCGCGCTTTCCGGGAACAGGCGCACGTAGATCGAGATGGCGATCACGTAGGACACCGCCGCCAGAATGCCGGGGATAAAGGCAGCGAGGAACAGTTTGGCGATATTCTGTTCAGTCAGGATCGCATAGATCACCAGCACCACCGAGGGCGGGATCAGAATGCCCAGCGTGCCGCCGGCGGCCAGCGTTGCGGTCGAAAACCCGCC
>CAJXHQ010000389.1 GCA_913054485.1 uncultured Paracoccaceae bacterium | reverse complement strand
AATCCAGCCCGGCCTCTGGTACGACTTCTGGCGTGCGCCTCACCGGCCGCTGATGCTCTGTGCCGTTCTGGCGGCGCTGGTTGGGCCGTTTCTCGCGGCATATGGCCCGCAGGAGCACGCCCGGCTGATGATATTCGGCTTTGCCGGGGCCGCCATCGGGGCCTATATGCTGACGGTGCTGCCGGGCTGGACCAAGGTCCGTGCCACGCCGATGCAGATCGCGATGCTGACTGTGCTGTGGCTGGCAGGCAGGCTGTTTCCGGGGCCGGTCGAGGCGCTCTATTTCCTGCTTCTTGCAACCATTCTGGGTCCGCCGGTCGTGCGGAAAGGTATCTGGGACCGGATCTGGGCCCCGCTGGGGGCGCTGGTCCTGACGGCGGCTGCCCTGCTGCCGGACCTGACTGGCGGGGGGGCGCCGCTGCTGGTTGCGGGGCTGATCGCCATTGTCGGCGGCAAGGCCCTGCCAGCCTTCCTCGCGAGTGCCGCGGATTGCGAACAGCCGCCAGACCGGGTTCTGCCGCGTGTCGGGGCGGCGCTTTTCCTTCTGGGGGCTGCGCTTTGGCCGCATCCGGGCTGGTCCCTGGCGGCGGTGGCCTGCCTGGTCTGGCAGCTGCTGTGCTGGCCTCTCAAAGTGCCGCCGGTGGGGCTGATGCTGCTGCCGCCCTGGCTATGGCTCTGCGCCGCGCTGCTGCTGATGGCCCAGGAGACAGTCTCCCCCTCGCTGGCCGTACATGCGCTGACCATGGGCGGGATAGGCGGCATGGTGCAGGCTTTTTTCGCCCGCGTTTTTGCCCGCCGCATTGCCGGCGGAGCGCTGAAGTCCCGCGCCCTCAGCCTTGCTGCTGCCGCAGCGCTTCACGGCGGTGTGGCAGCCCGGCTGATGGAGGCGTTGCCGCTGTCCTATGGTCTCTGGGCGCTGGCTTGGATGCTGACCTTGGTGCAGCTCCTCGCGCATCTGCGTCAGCCGCACCGGATCCCGGTGTTCATCGGGACGCGGCGGAAGTCGCGCATTAACTCAGTTCATTGAGTGACGTTAGAAGTTCCTGGGGCAAGCCGCTTCTCGGCTAAGTAGCTGATTTTTTGGGGGCATGAGTTTTGACAGGAGATGTCGGAGAGGCTACTCCTATCGTTGTTCGTGCTGGCAATGGCTGGCGCAAAGATTGACAAGAGAGATTTGATTATGACTGAAGTTAGCCAAGCGCCCGAGAAGGCGTCAAACATGATTCTGTTTGCATATATTGCGATGCTTGTCGGATTTGTTTTTCCGGTCGCCGCAGCCGTAGGGCTGATCATAGCCTACTTGGATGACGGGGCCAGCGGGCACAAGTCGTTCTTGATCAGGACTTTTTGGTTCGGCCTCTTGATGACTGTTGTGGGCGCTGTCCTCACCATTGTCATTGTCGGCTGGCTTGTTCTGCTGTTCTGGTTTGTCTGGACGGTTATGCGGCTGATCACCGGCTTGGGTAAATTCAACGCGGGCCAGGGGATCAGCGAGCCGAAATCGCTGGGTTTCAAAGCCAGCTGAGGGTGGCACGCCATCCCGGTTGATTTGCTGGTCACTATGATGCGGCGGTGCGGTAGATCCGCCGCATCAGGATCGGCGTCAGGTACATGGGGATCTGGTAGCAGCCCAGGAAAATCAGCAGCGGATCGGTGGTGGCGGCGGGCAGGGCAATCAGGAACAGCGCGAAGTTGCGGTTCCCCGCGACCACGCCCAGCGGCACTGCCTCAGTGGCGAGGCCGCGCCACATCAGGAACCGGTAGGTCAGAACCTGCAGGCCAAGATTGGCCGCCAGCACCGCCAGCAGCCATTGCAGCACCAGCATCGGATCGCTGCGCAGGGCCGGGCCAAGGGCTGCCATCAGCCCGATCACGATCACTGCCAGAAGGATGGTGGTGAGCCCGTCCACCGCCTCGGCCGGCGCGCCTGTCAGCCCTTTGGCAAAGAGGCGGCGCAGGGTGAAGGCTATGGTCACTGTGACGGCGATGGTGCCCAGCAGCTTGCCCGCCGCCAGCAGCACATCGCCCAGGTCGCCGAGGTCAGGGGCGAGCAGGAACACCGGGATCAGGGTCAGCGGCAGCAGGGCGGTGCCACAGATCAGCACCCTGAAAGCGGGGTCGGGCGCATGGCCCAGGAACTGTGTGATATTGGGACTGCCGGTCACCGAAGGCGCGCAGAGCATCAGCAGCAGCGCGGTGGCCAGCGGCGTCTGTGCGATGCCCATCAGCGAAAACAGCGCCAATGCGCCAAGCGGCATCGCCAGTTGCAGGATCAGCGTGGCCTTCAGCGTCACTGCCCCGTCGCCCAGCCCGCCGAACGCGCGGCTGAGGCCGATGCGGAATGCGTTGAGAAACAGAAGCCCTGCCACCATTTCCGGTATCCAGGGCTTCAGGGTTTGGGCGAGGCCGGGCAGAAGAAGCCCTGCCAGAAGCCCGAGGACCATTGCGGCCCGCCCGTGCCGGGCGGCAAAGGCGAGCGCGCTTTGCAAGTTGTCAGCCTCCCGGGCCTTGGCGGATGTTGTTGGGCAGGTAGGTCGCCAGATCCGGGAAGGCAATCAGCACAAAGACCATCACCACCATGATCAGGAACATCGGGATCGCGGCGCGGGCGATGTAGCTCATCTCGTGGTTGGTCATGCCCTGCATCACAAACAGGTTGAAGCCGATCGGCGGGGTGATCTGTGCCATCTCGACGACGACCACGATGAAGATGCCGAACCAGATCAGGTCGATGCCGGCCTGACGGGTCATCGGCTCCACCACGGCCATGGTCAGCACGACGGAGGAGATCCCGTCGAGGAAACAGCCAAGGATGATGTAGAAGACCAAGAGAACCATCAGCAGTTCAAAGCGGGTGAGCTCCCAAGTGGCGATCAGGTCCGCCAACCCGCGCGGCAGACCGGTGAAACCCATCGACAGAGACAGGAAGGACGCCCCCGCCAGAATCAGCGCGATCATGGCCGAGGTACGGGTGGCACCCATCAGACTGTCCGCGAAGGTCTTCCAGTTCAGCGACCCTTGTGTCAGGGCCAGCAGCAGCGAGCCGATGACACCAAAGGCGGCGGCCTCGGTTGCGGTGGCAAAGCCCAGGTACATCGACCCGATCACCACGATGATCAGCGCAATCACCGGCGCCAGGAAGCGCGAGTTCTTGATCTTCTCACCAAAGGTCATCTTGGCTTCGATGTTCGGGTTCCAGTCTTTGCCCACTTTCGAATAGATCGCCACATAGCCCATGAACATTGCAGCCAGGAACAGGCCGGGAAGGATGCCCGCGAAGAACAGCTTGGTGATGCTCTCGTTGATGGTCACACCGTAGACAATCAGCGTCAGTGACGGTGGGATCATCAGGCCCAGCGTGGCCGCACCGGTGAGGGTGCCGATGATCATGCTCTCCGGATAGTTCCGCTTGCGCAGTTCCGGGATCGACATCTTGCCGACCGTTGTCAGTGTCGCAGCAGAAGACCCGGACACAGCGGCAAAGACCGTACAGCCGACGATATTGGTGTGCACTAGACCGCCGGGCAGGGGGGCCATCCAAGGCGACAGGCCCTTGAACATGTCCTCTGATAATCGCGTTCGATAGAGGATCTCGCCCATCCAGATGAACATCGGCAGCGCCGTCAGCGTCCAGCTGGAGGAGGACGACCAGATCGTCGTCAGCATCACGTCGCCGACAGGCCTTGTGGTGAACAGCTCCATGCCGACCCAGGCGACGCCCATCAGCGCAAGGCCGACCCAGACGCCGGACCCCAGAAGGGTGAACAGCACGAAGAGAAAGAGAATGATGACAGATATGTTTTCCATGGGCCCTTACTCCGCGTGGCTCTGATCTTCGAGGTCACGCTCGATGCGGTGGTCGCCGCGGAAGATGACGTGGATCAGGTGATCGGTGAGGGCAATCGCAAGGATCACGCCGCCCAGCAGCATGACGCCCTGCGGGATCCACAGCGGGGTGCGGTCCTGGCCCTGGCTCACGTCGTTGAATTTCCAGCTCCAGTAGACGAAGCGGTAGGCGTAATAGGTGAAATACCACATCACCGCTGTGCCAATGCCGAAGCACCAGATCTCCAGCACCCGGCGGAAGCTGTCTGGCACGGCGTTCAGCAGGATCGACACCC
>CAJXHQ010000388.1 GCA_913054485.1 uncultured Paracoccaceae bacterium | reverse complement strand
CCGCCTCAGCGCCGCCGAGGCAGAAGCCATGGGGGACCGCCTGTGAAACAGAACCCGCGCGACGCTGAACTCAGCCACCGCAAGCTGTCGCGCCGTGCGCTCTTCCTGGGCGGGCTGCAGCTGGCCTTTGCCGGCGGGCCGGCGGCGCGCATGCGCTACCTGCAGGTGGACCAGGCCGATGAATTCCGCCTGCTGGCCGAGGAAAACCGCATCAATATGCGCCTGATCCCGCCCGCCCGCGGCGAAATCTACGACCGCAACGGGCTGATCATCGCCCAGAATTCCCCCTCGTACCGCATCAATATCGTGCGCGAGGATGCCGGCGATGTCGACAAGGTGATTGCCGATCTGGCAAGGCTGGTCGACATGGACCCTGAAGAGCTGGAGGAGGCCCGCGAAAAGGTCTACGGCTCGCCCTCCTTCCTGCCGGTGACCCTGGCCGACCAGGTCTCATGGGAGGACGTCTCCCGCGTGGCCGTGAACGCGCCCGCTCTGCCCGGCATCACGCCCGAAGTCGGCCTCGCCCGGGTCTATCCGCAAAAGGACGATTTTGCCCATGTGGTGGGCTACGTGGGGCCTGTTTCGGACTATGATCTGTCCCAGATCCGCGACCCGGAACCGGTGCTGCGCATCCCGCGTTTCCAGATCGGCAAGGTTGGCTTTGAGGCCAAACGCGAGCGGGAGCTGCGCGGCAGCGCCGGCACCAAGCAGATCGAAGTGAACGCCGCCGGCCGTGTCTTGCGCGAGCTGGAGCGCCGCGAAGGCACCAGCGGCGCCGATATGCAGCTGGCCCTGGACGCTAACCTGCAAAGCTATGTGCAGGCCCGGCTTGGCAGCGAAAGTGCCGCTGCTGTGGTGATCGACGTGGAAAGCGGCGATCTGCGCGCTATCGTCTCCGCCCCCTCCTTCGACCCCAACCTCTTTGTGCGCGGCATTTCGGTGGCAGACTACCGGATGCTGACCGAGGATCCCTACCGCCCGCTGGCCAACAAGACCGTTCAGGGCACCTACCCGCCCGGCTCCACCTTCAAGATGGTGACCGCGCTGGCGGCGATGGACGCGGGGCTGATCGGTACCGATGATACCGTCTACTGCCCCGGCCACCTGCAGGTTGCCGGCCGGCGCTTCCACTGCTGGAAGCGCGGCGGCCACGGGCATGTTGATCTCAACACATCTCTGAAACGCTCCTGCGATGTCTATTATTATGACGTGGCGTTGAAGGTCGGCATCGACAAGATTTCGGCGATGGCGAACAAACTGGGGCTCGGCATCCGCCACGACCTGCCGATGTCCGCAGTAGCCGCGGGCCTTGCGCCCAACCGCGATTGGAAATCCCGCGTGCACGGCCAGGACTGGCTGGTCGGCGACACCGCCAATGCCTCCATCGGCCAGGGTTTCATGCTCGCCTCGCCGATGCAGCTGGCCGTCATGACCGCCCGTATCGCCACCGGCCGCTCTGTCACACCACGGCTGGTGAAATCGGTGAATGGCGTCGAGCAGCCCAGCGGCGGCGGCGAGAGCCTGGGTTTGAACGAGAACCACCTGCGCTCGATCCGCAAGGGCATGAATTCGGTCTCCAACGACCGCCGCGGCACTGCCTACCGCTCGCGCATCATCGCCGAAGGCATGCGTATGGCCGGCAAGACCGGCACCAGCCAGGTGCGCAACATCACCGCCGCCGAACGGGCCGCCGGAGTGATCCGCAACGCCGATCTTCCCTGGGAGCGCCGCGACCACGCGCTCTTTGTCTGCTACGCGCCCTACGACAAGCCGAAATACGCCGTGGCCGTGGTGGTCGAACATGGCGGCGGCGGCTCCACTGCGGCAGCTCCGATCGGCCGCGACGTGATGCTGGAGGCGCTATACGGCGGCACCCCGCCGCTGGAGGCCTATCCCAAGGGCGACCGTGACCGCATCGAAGCGCAGCAGGAACGGCTGAACCGCGAGCGGCTGGACCGGCAGGCCGCCGGGAGCGACCGCGCATGAGCTATCTCGCATATCACGCCCAGACGACCCCCACTGGGCTGCGCAAGATCCTCTACCTCAACTGGGCCTTGATGCTGCTGCTGGCCACGGTCGCCAGCGTCGGCTTCCTGATGCTCTATTCGGTGGCGGGCGGTTCCTTCAGCCCCTGGGTGGAGCCGCAGTTCAAGCGCTTCCTTTTGGGCTTTGCCGTCATGCTGGTGGTGGCCATGGTGCCGATCTGGTTCTGGCGCAACGTCTCAGGCCTCGGCTACCTGGTGACCATCGTGCTGCTGCTGGCGGTGGAGTTCTTCGGCACCGTCGGCATGGGTGCCCAGCGCTGGATCGACCTCGGGTTCATGCGGCTGCAGCCCTCCGAGCTGATGAAGGTCACCCTGGTTATGCTGCTGGCGGCCTATTACGACTGGCTCCCGCCGGAACGCACCTCGCGCCCGTTCTGGGTGATCCTGCCGGTGCTGCTGATCCTGCTGCCCACCTTCCTGGTGCTGCGCCAGCCGGATCTCGGCACCTCGATCCTGCTCCTGGCGGCAGGCGGCGGGGTGATGTTCCTGGCCGGTGTCCACTGGGGCTATTTCGCGGCTGTGATCAGCGCCGCTGTCGGGCTTGTCACTGCCGTGTTCCAGAGCCGCGGCACCGAGTGGCAGCTGATCAAGGACTACCAGTTCCGCCGCATCGACACCTTCCTCGACCCCTCGCAGGATCCGCTGGGGGCTGGCTACCACATCACCCAGTCCAAGATCGCGCTCGGCTCCGGCGGCTGGAGCGGCCGCGGTTTCATGCAGGGCACCCAGTCCCGGCTGAACTTCCTGCCGGAAAAACACACGGATTTCATTTTCACCACCATCGCCGAGGAATTCGGCTTCATCGGCGGCTTCACCCTTCTGTTGATCTACATGCTGGTGATCATCTTCTGCATCTCCACGGCGCTGGCCACCAAGGACCGGTTCTCCTCGCTGGTGGTGCTGGGCATTTCGGTGAGCTTCTTTTTGTACTTTGCCGTCAACATGTCGATGGTGATGGGACTGGCGCCCGTGGTCGGCGTGCCGCTGCCGATGGTGTCTTACGGCGGCTCGGTGATGCTGGTGCTGCTGGCCGCCTTCGGAATCGTGCAAAGCGCCCATATCCACCGCCCCCGCCAGTCCAACCGATAGGAGCCCTGAATGAGCTGCAATGTCCTCTATGCCGGCCGCCCGGATGCCTGGCCCACGTACGAGCCGCTTCTGCGCACCGCGCTGGACCAGGCCGGCGCGGACGCCGTCCTGCGCAATGATTTTGCGCCCGAAGACACAGATTACATCGTCTACGCCCCCAATGGCCCGGTGCAGGATTTCACGCCTTTCACCCGTCTCAAGGCGGTGCTCAGCCTCTGGGCCGGGGTGGAGAAGATCACCCCCAACACAACCCTCACCCAGCCGCTCTGCCGCATGGTCGACCCCGGCCTGACCGAGGGTATGGTGGAATGGGTCACCGGCCACACCCTGCGTTACCACCTGTCGATCGACCATTGGATCACCGCGCAAAACGGCGACTGGACCCCGCGGGTGCCGCCGCTTGCGCGCGAACGCAAAGTGGCCGTGCTCGGCCTCGGCGCGCTCGGCCTCGCCTGCGCCCGTGCGCTGGCGGCCTTAGGCTTTGACGTCACCGGCTGGTCGCGCTCTCCGAAAGAGGCCGGCGGCATCACCTGCCTCAACGGTCCGGCTGGCCTTACCGAAGCGCTCTCCATGGCCGAAATCGTGATCCTGCTGCTGCCCGATACGCCTGCCACCGAAAACACGCTCAACGCAGACACTCTGGCGCTGCTCCCCAAGGGCGCCAAGATCATCAACCCCGGCCGCGGCCCGCTGATCGATGATACCGCCCTGCTGGCAGCCCTCAACTCAGGCCAGGTGGGACACGCCACACTTGACGTCTTCCGCACCGAACCGCTGCCTGCGGACCATGCCTACTGGGCGCATCCCAATGTTACGGTGACACCGCATATTGCCGCCGAAACCCGGCCTTCCACGGCCAGCGAAGCCATCGCCGAAAACATCCGCCGCGGCGAAGCAGGCGAACCCTTCCTGCACCTCGTCGACCGCGCCCTCGGCTACTGAGTCTGAAACAGCAAAGAGGCGCCCCAGCGCCCTTTCATCTTTCCCCAAATACTCCGG
>CAJXHQ010000387.1 GCA_913054485.1 uncultured Paracoccaceae bacterium | reverse complement strand
CCCTCTTCATTCACATATGTCTCTGGGTTCCAAATCTGGAACGTGTCACCAGCGGCAATAAAGAAGGCCTCACCCTTGAGGCCGATCTTGTTGCGCAGCTTGGCTGGCAGAACCAGACGGCCAGTCTCATCAACGGTGGTCGGAAAGGAATGCCCGTGGAACAGTTTCTGCAACGCTTTACGCGGCATTGACCCGCGTGGCAGAGCATCAATTTTGGCATCGACCTCGTCGATAGCCTCCATCGTATAACATTCAAGAAATTTGCGGTCGTCATCGCCATATACAATGACCAGCTCAGGATTGCCGCCGGGTTGCCAGTTGTCATCGCCAGATTCAAGCACACGACGGAACGAGGCCGGGATAGACACCCTGCCCTTTGTATCCACCTTGTGTTGGCTTTCGCCTCTGAACCTACGGCCCAACCTAACGTCCCTTCTGCTACGTTCCTCGCGTCTCGTTTGTGCCCCAGTATGGAAAAAGGCGAATTGATCAGCTGCCACGGATCAATTCGCCATCTTCGTCCCGCTGAGCGGGAGTGTCCGACTGCGCGCGCCACCTGGGGGGATGTCTGCTCGCTCGCGCGCCGGATCTCTCTACACCGATGAAAGCAAAGGCCTGTATGAAACCTGCTTTTTTGTTTTTGTCCCGGAACTTTCCGTCCGGTGTCTTACTCTCATCCGATGAATAAGGGATACTATGGGAGATCATGGGAAGCAAAGGTTTTTCGCCCCAAGGAATCGCGCACAAGCGCCGTCAGAGCACAAGGATTCGATGGAAAACGGCCTCAATATCGACACATTCAGCAGGACTTAGCGGACAAGCTCAAAGGAACCCACCATATATAGTGCCAATTGAAGCAGGCAAAAATTTCCCATAATTTCCCAGCTTTCTTGGAACGGGAACGCAGCCCGATCAATATGTTCCGCTTATGTTCTGAATTTCATTGAAGGCCCCACAGGAATCCGCCCTGTTTCCCGGATTTGATTCGGCCCGGATCCGTCGGGATCCCATGAATTCCCGTGATACCCATGAATTCCCAAAACCGCGCCGCATCGCCCCGCCCCGGACGCCCCGGATACAGGCTGCGGAAAAAAAAGGCCCGCCAGGCAGGCGGGCCACTTTCTCAACGAAGGATGCGGCAGCGTCAGGCCATGCCGCCCTTGACCAGCCCTTCAGCGATGCGCCCGTAGGCCTGCGCCATCGGCCCGTCGCCCGCTGCAATCGGCGTGCCGCCGTCGCCGGCCAGGCGGGTCTCCAGATCGATCGGCAGCGCACCAAGCAGCGGCAGGCCCAGAGTCTCTGCCTCAGACGCCACACCACCGCTGCCGAATATCTCATGCTGACTGCCGCAGTCCGGACAGGTGAAGAAGGACATGTTCTCGATCAGGCCCAGCACCGGAGTTTTCAGCGTCTTGAACATATCAAGCGCCTTGCGTGCATCCAGCAGCGCCACGTCCTGAGGGGTAGAGACAACAATGGCGCCGGTCAGCTCCGCTTTGGTGCAGAGCGTCAGCTGCACATCACCGGTGCCCGGCGGCAGGTCGACGATCAGCACGTCCAGCTCGCCCCAGTTCACCTGGCCCAGCATCTGCTGCAGCGCCCCCATCAGCATCGGGCCGCGCCAGACCACCGCCTTACCCTCCTCCAGCATGAAACCGATGGACATCAGGGTCACGCCATGGGCGTGCAGCGGCTCGATGATCTTGCCGTCCGGGCTGGCAGGCCGCCCCGAGGCGCCCATCATCCGCGGCTGGCTCGGACCGTATATATCTGCATCCAGCAGGCCCACCTTGCGGCCCTGTTTCGCCAGCGCCACCGCCAGGTTCGACGAGACGGTGGATTTCCCCACCCCGCCCTTGCCGGAGCCCACCGCCAGGATGCGCTTCACGCCCGAGGGCTTCATCGGCTGTTCCTGCGGCTTGGGATGGCCGCCTACCTTCAGCGACGGCGGCGGGGTCTTTTCTGCCGGGCCATGGGCGGTCAGCGCCACCGAAACGCTCTCCACCCCCGGCAGCGCCTTCACGGCCGCCTCCGCCGCCTGGCGCAGCGGCTCCATCTGACGCGCGGCCTCCGGGCTGGGCGCTTCGATCACGAAACGCACCGCGCCGCCATCAATGCTGAGCGCGCGCAGCATGTCGCGCGACGCCAGGGTGCCGCCATCAGGCAGCGTCAGCCGCGCCAGGGCGTTTTCAATATCCGAACGAGTAACGGCCATGTCCTGCCTCCAAATCAATCTCCGCACTTATATGTGCTGCCTGCGGCGGACCCAACCCCGATTGCGCCGCACCGCCCCGCCAAACGCGACGCCGCGTCAACTTCGCAAATCAGCGGGATTCCGATCAAAAAATGTGCAAGTAGGGTTCATATTTGACATTTTTGTGACGCTTTACAAAGAGCTAGCCGCCACCTATGCGCATGCTGCATAGCAGAATTGACGATTCAGCGGATTGTGCACCTGCAGCATTTCTCTATCTTCATTCTCAACGAAGCGACAAACATTCCCCACGCCGGACCGGCTCCGGGCGGGGCGATTGAAGGACGAAGATCATGGCTGCATTTGCACATACCAGCGTTTCCTACGCCCCGGTGTCCAGCCGCATTGCCGCCTCTGTGGCAGCGGCCCGCGATGTCTGGGCGCGCCACAAGCTGTACCGCGCCACCGTGAACGAGCTGCAAAGCCTCACCGGGCGCGAGCTGGCCGACATCGGCCTGAACCGTTCGATGATCAAAAGCGTCGCAATGGAGGCCGCCTCCGGCGCCAAGTAACACCGAGATCAGGCCTTCCTCTCCTCCTCCCTGGAAGGTCTGAAATCTGCGGCAGCGTCTTCCTCCTCCCTGACGCTGCCGCACCCTATACCGGCCCAGAGCCGGGTTGAGATCAGGCCCTTTCTCCTCCTCCCTTGAGGGCCTGTGATACGCGGCGGCACCTTCCTCCTCCCTGGTGCTGCCGCATCCCATACCGGTTCAAACCGGATCGAGATGCACCCAGGGGCCTCCTCCCATTTGCCCCGGGTGTTTGAAAGAACGGCGGCGCCCCCTCCTCCTCCCTGGGCGCCGCCGTTTCTTTATTCCTGCCCCCTTGCCCTGCGGCGCGGCCACGCCAATATCGCACGGCAGCCGGAGGCGCCTATGAACACCGAAACCGTCTGGACCACATACCGCAGCGCGCTGGAGGCTTTCCTGCGCGCCCGCGTGGCGAATCCCCAGGACGCGGAGGACCTGCTGCAGGAGGTCCTGCTGAAAGTGCATGGCGGCCTGGCCGATTTGCCGCCGGAGACGCCGCTGAAGCCCTGGCTCTACCGGGTCGCGCGCAACACGGTGATCGATTTCTACCGCCGCTCCGCCCGCGGCCGGAAAGAGGCCGCCCTGCACCCGGAAGACCTGTGGTACGGCGCAGCGGAGGAAGCGCCGCATGATCTGGACCTTTGCATCGAACCGATGCTGAAGGGGCTGCCGCCGGAACAGGCCGCGCTGCTGCATGCCGTGGATCTGAAAGGCGAGCCGCAGAAGGATTATGCCGCGCGCAACGGCCTGGCCTATTCGACGCTGAAATCGCAGGTGCAAACCGCCCGCAAGGCGCTGCGCCATCAGTTCGACAGCTGCTGCAGCTTTGGCCGCGATCACCGCGGCACGGTCACGGAATACGCCCCGAAACCGGATCGCTGCGGAAACTGCTGAAGTTTCTTTCGTCCTTTCCGCAGCCTCTGCGTCTTACCAGACAGGCATATACAGGAAAGGACCTGCCCGATGATCAAAGTCATCAGTTTCAAAATCTGCCCTTTTGTCCAGCGCGTCACCGCCATGCTGGAGGCCAAGGGGATCAGCTACCAGGTGGAGTTCATCTCGCTGAAGGACAAACCGCAGTGGTTCCTCGACATCTCGCCCAACGGGCAGGTGCCGGTGATGGTCACCGAAAGCGGCACGGCGATATTCGAATCGGAAGCCATCGTGGAATACATCGAAGACGCCTACGGGCCTTTGCAACCCGGGCTCACCCCGGAAGAAAAGGCGCGGAACCGGGCCTGGGGTTACCTGGCGGCCAAGAACTACCTGGTGCAATGCAGCGCGCAGCGGTCTGCCTCCTGCACCATGCTGGAAGAGCGCGGGGCCAAGCTGGGCACGGCTTTCGGCAAGA
>CAJXHQ010000386.1 GCA_913054485.1 uncultured Paracoccaceae bacterium | reverse complement strand
CGGGCGTGACAAAGACGGCAAAGCGCACATGGCCGGCCGGGTCGATGCGGAAGTCGCTTGCCACCACGGCGCTGCCGTCCAGTACCTCTGAGGCTGCCATGCTTTCGGGAACAAACCAATCCGCTAACGCCCTGTCCAGCGCCCCCCCTTCGGGACGCGCCTCCAGCCGCATCAGCAGCGAGGTGATGCGCTCGCCGGGGGCCGCCTCCAGCCAGTCCTGCGGGAAGACGGCGAAGTCTGCCGGATCAAAGACCCGTGCGCTGACGCCTTCGCTGAACATCGTGTAGGAGACGAATTCGGTGTGCTGCTCCCATTTCAGCGTATGGCGGCCGATCTGCGCCGAATGATGCGTGGCACCGGGCTGCGGATGCGCCGCGCCGTGGCGGTCCAGAAGGTCGATCAGGTGGCGCCGGTCCGCTTCCTTGTCGCGGTAGACAGCCTCGCTTGGCTGTTTGACGGCGAGGTAAGCCACCGTCGCAGGGCAGCCCATCACCGGGAAGGGACGGGCGTGAAGTTCATTGGCCAGCTTATAGCGCAGCGGGTGGTCCTGGATCGGCGGCATCGTCTTAGCTCCTGATACAGGGACGCACCCTAGCGGTAAAAGGTGAGATGTAAAGAAATCTTTTATTTCAAGAGGTTACCTGAATACCTTCGTATACCACAGATTGAAATCTCAGCATTTTCAGAGGGTTCTGAACGGCCCCGAACGGCCGTTACCGCGAACAGGTTCAACCCCGCGCGCTGGCGCCAGTGAAAAAAGCCCTCAAGGCCGCATTGAACCCGTTCATCGTGTCCGGCAGACCCCCAAAAAAGCCCGTCACCAGCGGCATGCGCGGCCCAGCACTGTTGTACGGCGGCGCGGGAGGTCCAGGGTCCCCTTCGTCCCATGGAGCCGGGAGCTCTGCCCCGCCTCCCGGGATATTTGCGGACTGATGAAGGGAATCGGGGGAATGAAAAAGGCGCCCCCGGGGGAGCGCCTTTCTTGATCTGCTTGAACTGGCTTACTGGATCATTGTCAGCAGCTGGTCGAGGCTGGCTTTTGCGTCGCCGTAGAACATGCGGGTGTTCTCTTTGAAGAACAGCGGGTTCTCGATGCCGGAGTAGCCGGTGCCCTGGCCGCGTTTGGAGACGAAGACCTGCTTGGCTTTCCAGCATTCCAGAACCGGCATGCCGGCGATGGGCGAGTTGGGGTCTTCCTGGGCCGCCGGGTTCACGATGTCATTGGAGCCAATGACGATCGCCACGTCGGTTTCGGGGAAGTCCTCGTTGATCTCGTCCATTTCCATGACGATGTCATAAGGCACCTTGGCTTCCGCCAAGAGCACGTTCATGTGGCCCGGCAGGCGGCCTGCGACCGGGTGGATCGCAAAGCGCACGGTCTTGCCTTTGGCGCGCAAACGCCGGGTCAGTTCCGCCACGTTCTGCTGCGCCTGGGCCACAGCCATGCCGTAACCGGGGATGATGATGACACTATCGGCTTCTTCCAGCGCGGTTGCCACGCCTTCGCCGTCGATGGCGATCTGCTCGCCCTCGACTTCCATCTGCGGGCCCGCTGTGCCGCCGAAGCCGCCGAGGATGACGCTCACAAACGACCGGTTCATCGCCTTGCACATGATGTAGCTGAGGATCGCACCGGAGGAGCCCACAAGCGCGCCGACAACGATCAGCAGGTCATTGCCAAGCGAGAAGCCGATGGCCGCCGCGGCCCAGCCCGAGTAGCTGTTCAGCATCGACACAACCACCGGCATGTCGGCGCCGCCGATGCCCATGATCAGATGGTAGCCGATGAACAGCGCCATTGCGGTCATGATGATCAAAGGCAGCAGCCCGCCGGTGTTGCAGTACCAGATCAGCGAGATCACCGACAACGCAGCCGCACCAGCGTTCAGCGCATGGCCGCCCGGCAGTTTGGTGGCCGCAGAGGAGACCTTGCCCGCCAGTTTGCCATAAGCCACCACCGAGCCGGTGAAGGTCACCGCGCCGATGAAGATGCCAAGGAAGAGTTCCACCCGCAGGATGTTCTGCTCGACCGGGGATTTATGCGCCAGCAGGGCAGCAAACCCGTCCAGACCGTGGCGCGCTTCCTCGGACATGGCCAGCACGTTGCCCAGTTCAATATGGGCGATGAAGCCCACAAAGACCGCAGCCAGACCAACCAGAGAGTGCATCGCGGCAACCAGCTGCGGCATCTCGGTCATCTGGACCTTCTTGGCCACATAGGTGCCGATCAGGCCGCCGCCTGCGATCAGCAGGATGGACAGCAGCCACAGGCCCGAGCCGGGGCCGACAAGCGTGGCAGCAACCGCCAGCGCCATGCCGGTGATGCCGTACCAGACGGCGCGTTTTGCGCTCTCCTGGCCGGACAGGCCGCCCAAGCTGAGGATGAAGAGAACAGCCGCAACAACATAAGCGGCAGTGGTAAATCCGAATTCCATTTCCCGCTAACTCCTTAGGATTTCTGGAACATGGCGAGCATGCGCCGGGTCACGAGGAAGCCGCCGAAGATGTTGATCCCGGCCATGAAGATGGACAACGAGGCCAACAGGACCACCAGCCAAGAGCCGGATCCGATCTGCATCAGCGCGCCCAGAATAATGATCGAGGAGATCGCATTGGTCACCGCCATCAGCGGTGTGTGCAGGCTGTGTGCGACGTTCCAGATCACCTGGAAGCCGACAAAACAGGCCAGCACGAACACAATGAAGTGCTGCACGAAGGAGGCCGACGCAAAGAGCCCTGCCAGCAGGATCAGACCGCCGCCGACACCCAGCAGGGTGACCTGCTGTTTGGTGGCCGCCTTGAAGGCCGCAGCCTCCTGCGCCTTTTTCTCTTCCGGGGTCAGCTCCGGCACCACTTCCTTGGGCTTGGCCGCGATGGCCTGCACCTTGGGGGGGGGGCGGCGGGAAGGTGATTTCACCGTCGTGGGTGACGGTGGCGCCGCGGATGACGTCGTCTTCCATGTCATGGTTGATCTGGCCGTCCTTCTCGGGCGTCAGATCGGTCATCATGTGGCGGATGTTGGTGGCATAAAGCGTCGAGGCCTGCGCCGCCATCCGGGACGGGAAGTCGGTGTAGCCGATGATGGTGACGCCATTGTCCGTCACGATCTTGTCGTCGGCGACGGTCAGCTTGCAGTTGCCGCCCTTTTCCGCCGCGAGGTCAACAATGACCGAACCCGGCTTCATCGCGGCGACCATGTCTTCGGTCCACAGCTCAGGTGCTTCGCGGTTCGGGATCAGCGCGGTGGTGATCACGATGTCCACTTCCGGGGCCAGCTCGCGGAACTTGGCCAGCTGCGCTTCGCGGAATTCCGGCGAGGACACAGAGGCATAGCCGCCGGTGGCCGCCCCGTCCTGCTGCTCTTCCTCGAAGTCGAGGTAGACAAATTCAGCGCCCATGCTCTCGACCTGCTCGGCCACTTCGGGGCGCACGTCGAAGGCCAGGGTGATCGCACCGAGGCTGGTGGAGGTGCCGATAGCAGCAAGACCTGCGACGCCGGCACCCACAACCAGAACCTTGGCCGGGGGAACCTTGCCCGCGGCGGTGATCTGACCGGTGAAGAAACGGCCGAAGTTGTTGCCCGCCTCAATGACCGCACGGTAACCGGCGATATTGGCCATCGAGGACAGCGCGTCCATCTTCTGCGCGCGGCTGATACGCGGCACCATTTCCATGGCGATCACATTGGCGCCCTTGGCTTTGGCCGCTTCCATGCCTTCTTCGTTGCCCGCAGGGTTGAAGAAGGAGATCAGCGTCTTGGCCTTGGTCAGGCGCTTCAGCTCGGTCGCGTCGGGCTGGCGCACCTTGGCGACGATGTCGCTGGCCTTCCACAGGGCTGCTGCGGTCTTGATGACCTCAACCCCTGCGGCCTCGTATGTGGCATCCGAGAACCCCGCCGCCGCACCGGCACCGGTCTCGATCGCGCACTCGTAGCCGAGTTTCTGCAGCTGACGCGCGGAATCCGGTGTCATCGCGACACGGTTCTCACCCGCAAATGTTTCTTTTGGTGTACCTATCTTCACCTGTCAGGTCCCCCTTCGTTCCGCGTGCTCCGTCATGGCGCAGCCCGCTTTGTAACTAAATTGACTACCCCGCGCGTGAAATTTACGCAAGGATTACGCCGCGCCACAGAAACATTATTTC
>CAJXHQ010000385.1 GCA_913054485.1 uncultured Paracoccaceae bacterium | reverse complement strand
ATTGCTTCGCTGACAGCTCAGCGCGACCAGAATGTGGCGGCGCTGAAAGAGGCGGAAACCCGGATCACCGGATTTGAGGCGCAGGTGGCCGCGCTGCTGGCCGGTCAGGAAAAGGCGCAGCAGGAAGTTGCCGCGCTGACGGCGGACAAGACGGATCTTGAGGCCGCGCAGCAGACGCTGATTTCCGAACGCGAAGCGCTGAACCTGGCGTTGGCGCAAAGCCGCAGCGAGATCGACGCGCAGACGGAAGCGGCCCGGCTTGCGGCTGCCAAACGCGAGGCGCTGGAGGCGATGATCGCCGGTCTGCGCAGCGACGGTGAGACGCAGAAGGCGGAGCTGGCTGCGGCGCAGGATGCACTGAGCGCCGGGGAGGCCGACCGGCTGGCCGAGGCCGCGGCGGCACAAGCGCTGCGCGAAAAGCTGCAGAATGCTGACGCAGAGCTGACCGCAATGACATTGCAGTTGGAAGCAGAGCGTAAGAAGGCCGAGGAGACGCTGACATTGCTGGCGGCCGCAGATGCGGTGAAGGCGGAGCTGGAAGCAGAACTCGGCCAGATCCTGACCCGGCTGGATGCAGCCAAGGCCGAGACCCAGGAGCGCGATGTTCTGGCCGAGCGGATGCAGCGGGTGCTGGAGCAGCTCCGCGCCGGCCGCGATGCCGATCTGGGCCGCATTGATGCGCTGGAGACCGAACTGGCCGCAGCCCAGAAGGGGGCGGAGCAAACAGAAACAGCCCTGCGTGAAAGCCTGGTGGCGGCGCAAACCGCGCGCCGGGAGCTGGAGGGACAGCTGGCCGAAGCCCGCGCCGCGGCCGAGGCCACCGAAGGCGACCGCGCCAGCGTGGAGGAACGCCTGCTGGCTGCCTTGGACAAACTGGAAGCCGCTGAGGCTGCCGCCGAAGGCAGTGAAGTACTGCAAAGCCGGCTGGCGGCTGCCCTGGCCGCCCGGCAGGAAGCCGAGACTGCGCTGGAGCAGCAGACAACGGCTGCAGATGTGCGCGCGGCGCTGCTGGCGCAGGCGCAGGAGGCGCTGGTGGGCGAACAGCAGGTCGCGACCGAGGCGCAGCGGCAGGCCGCGCTGCTGAACCAGCAAGTGGCCGCGTTGCGCGGGCAGCTGGGCAGCCTGCAGGCCATTCTGGATGATTACGAAGACCGGGATGCGGCCGCGCAGGTGCAGCTGCAGTCGCTGGGGCAAGACCTGAACTCCGCTCTTGCCCGCGCCGCTGCTGAGGAGCGCAAGCGCCGGATGCTGGAAGAAGCCGAACGTATCCGGCTGGAGGAGGAGGCCGCGCGCTTGACAGCGGAAGCGGAAAGCGCTGTGGGCCATGCCAAGGACCTGGAGCGTTACCGGTCCGAATTCTTCGGCCGAATGCGCGAGCTTCTCGGCGGCCAGGAAGGGGTGCGCATCCAGGGCGACCGCTTTGTCTTTGCTTCGGAGGTGCTGTTCTCCACCGGCAGCGCGGAACTTTCCGCCGAAGGGCGCGGTGAGATCGCCAAAGTGGCGAATATCCTGGGCTCGGTTGCAGCCGAGATTCCGCCGGAGATCAATTGGGTGATCCGGGTGGACGGCCATACCGATAATATCCCGCTGGGGTTCCACCCGCGATACGCCGACAACTGGGAGCTCAGCCAGGGCCGTGCCTTGAGCGTGGTGAAATATATGGTGAGCGCGCTGGGTATCCCGGCGGACCGTCTGTCGGCGAACGGCTTCGGGGAGTTCCAGCCGGTGAACCCGGAGAACAGCTCTGAGGCGCGGGCGCAGAACCGTCGGATCGAGCTGAAGTTCACCGAGAAGTAAGCGGCGGCGGGATCAGCGGATTTCCATTTTCTGGCTGTAGCGGCTGATCTCCTTGCCGTTACGCATCAGTATCGCCGTGCCGGTATAGGCGCCTGCAGGCCAGCGATCTGTCTTCAGCCGCTTGCCTGCAGCGCGAAACAGCTGCGCCTGGGGTTTTTCCAAAACCGCGCGCTGGCGGAAGACCTCACCCTCCGGGCCGGTGGCGGAGAGGGTGATCTCATCCCCCTTCCGGCCGCCGTAGGCCAGCGTCCAGAACACCAGGGCCGGGGCATCTGCGGCGAGAGGGGCAAGATCAGCGCGCCCGGCCTTTACATCCGCATAGTCCGGAATCTCCGTGTGGAAGCCGCCGCCGGTGAGGCCGCCGGGGCCATATGGCACGTCTTCGGCCCAGAGCTGCGCACCGCCGGCGCCGCAGCCCTCTTGCGGGCCGATCTGGAAGGGGTCGGCCACGGCACCGTTCTTGCGCAGCGACAGGTGCAGATGCGGGAACTGGGTCTGGCCGGAAAGGCCGATCTCTCCCAGCGGTGTGCCGGCCGCTACCTTGTCACCACTGCGGACCCGCACCGATCCGTTCTTCAGGTGGCAGTACTGCGTTTCCCAGCCGCCGGCGTGGCGGATCACCACCCCGTTGCCGCATTCGCGGCCCGCCACGGCCTCGGCGCTCTTACCGGTGGCGAGGCGGCCGGCCATGCCGTCGCGGGTGCCTGCAACGACGCCATCGGCCGCCGCCAGGACGCCGACGCCGGCATGCATATCGCTGAGGAAGGGCAGGGCAATGTCGGTGCCCTTGTGGCCGTCATATGACAGGCCGGAACAGGTAAAATCCTGAGCGCCGGGGCCGGGATCGTGGTCCACGTACTGCTGGATGTAACAGTCCTGGCCCAGGGTGCAGTCCACTGGCCAGTGCAACGCGAAACCGCCCGCTGCGGCGGGCGCAGCGGGCGGCAGTATCATGGCAAGGGCGAAGCCCAGCCGGCGCATCAGTCCGCCGGCAGCAGCGGCGGCTTGTCACCGGAGATGCGGGGCTTTTGCGGCCCTTCAATCTTCAGGTCCAGTTTACCGTCCTTGACGCTGACCTTGACCAGCCCGCCCTTGGCGAGCTTGCCGAACAGGAGTTCCTCGGCCAGCGGCTTCTTGATGTGTTCCTGGATGACACGGGACAGGGGGCGTGCGCCCATCTTGTCGTCGTAGCCCTTGTCTGCAATCCACTCGGCAGCTGGGCGGGTCAGTTCGATAGTCACGTTACGATCCATCAGCTGAGCCTCAAGCTGCAGAACGAATTTCTCGACCACTTGCATGATGACTTCTTTGGGCAGTGGCGCAAAGGAGATCACAGCGTCCAAACGGTTGCGGAATTCCGGCGTGAATGTGCGTTCGATTGCGGCGGTGTCTTCGCCTTCGCGACGGTCACGACCAAAGCCGATTGCTGCCTTAGCCTGCTCTGAGGCACCAGCATTCGATGTCATGATCAGCACCACATTGCGGAAGTTCACAGTGCGACCGTTGTGATCCGTCAGCTCACCGTGGTCCATCACCTGCAGCAGGATGTTGAACACATCTGGGTGGGCTTTTTCGATTTCGTCCAGCAGCAGAACGCAGTGCGGATGCTGGTCGACGCCATCAGTCAGCAGGCCACCCTGATCAAATCCGACATAGCCCGGAGGAGCACCGATCAAGCGGGAGACCGCGTGTTTCTCCATGTACTCGGACATGTCGAAACGCAGAAGTTCCACACCCAGCATGTCTGACAGCTGTTTGGCCACTTCGGTTTTACCAACCCCGGTAGGACCAGCGAACAGGTAGTTGCCAATTGGCTTTTCAGGTTCACGCAGCCCGGCACGGGCCAGTTTGATCGCCGAGGACAATGCGCCAATGGCATCGTCCTGACCAAAGACAACCCGTTTGAGCGAGTTCTCCAGATCCTTCAGCACCTCGGCGTCGTCTTTGGAGACTGACTTGGGTGGAATGCGGGCGATCTTGGCCACCACGGCTTCGATCTCTTTGACGCCAATGGTCTTGCGGCGTTTGCTTTCGATGATCAGATGCTGTGCTGCACCGGCCTCGTCGATCACGTCAATGGCACTGTCGGGCAGCTTGCGATCATTGATATAGCGCGCCGCCAGCTCAACTGCTGATTTGACAGCATCAACGGTGTACTTGGTACCGTGGTGCTCTTCAAAATAGGGTTTCAGACCTTTCAGGATCTTCACCGCATCTTCGACCGATGGCTCGTTCACGTCGATTTTCTGGAAGCGACGGGCCAGGGCACGGTCTTTTTCAAAGTGCTGACGGAATTCCTTGTAGGTGGTGGATCCCATGGTGCGCAGCTTGCCGCCTTGCAGTGCA
>CAJXHQ010000384.1 GCA_913054485.1 uncultured Paracoccaceae bacterium | reverse complement strand
CGCGACAACTACAATATCCAGCTCATTCACGCCGATGAGCAGGAGCTGTTCCTGGGCGAGCTGGACGGGCAATCCGACCCGGAAACCAAGCGCAAGATCATCGGCAAGCTGTTCATCGACGTGTTCCAGAAACACGCCAACACCATCGACGGTGCCGAGTTCCTGGCGCAAGGCACCCTCTACCCGGATGTCATTGAGTCGGTCTCCTTCTCGGGCGGGCCTTCGGTGACCATCAAGTCGCACCACAATGTGGGCGGCCTGCCCGAGAAGATGGGCCTGAAACTGGTCGAACCCCTGCGCGAACTGTTCAAGGATGAGGTCCGCGCCCTGGGCCGCGAACTGGGTCTGCCGCAGAGCTTCATCGGCCGCCACCCCTTCCCCGGACCCGGCCTGGCGATCCGCTGCCCCGGCGAGATCACCCGCGAAAAGCTGGAAATCCTGCGCGAGGCGGACGCGATCTATATCGACCAGATCCGCAAGCACGGTCTTTACGACGATATCTGGCAGGCCTTCGTGGCCATTCTGCCGGTGCGTACCGTGGGTGTGATGGGCGACGGCCGGACCTATGATTTTGCCTGCGCCCTGCGCGCGGTGACTTCGGTGGACGGCATGACGGCGGATTACTACCCCTTCAGCCACGAATTCCTGGGCGAGACTTCGACCCGGATCATCAACGAGGTGAAAGGCATCAACCGCTGCACCTATGACATCACTTCGAAGCCTCCGGGCACCATCGAGTGGGAATAAGGCATCTCTGAAGATGCAATCAAAGGCCGGGGTTTCCCCGGCCTTTTTTGTTGCCGCGCTTCACCCCCTGAAGCCGCCCCACGGCACCGTTGCTGATTTCACCGCTTCAACACTATGTTCGACCTTGCGGCATAAATATTCTGCAAAGGACTGCACAGAAGGGCTGCCCATGATCATTTGCCATCCTCTGAAGCTGATTTTCATCAAGACCAAGAAGGTGGGCGGAACCTCTTTTGAAATCGCTCTTTCCAGCCTCTGCGACAGCACCAGCATTATCACGCCGATCAGCCCGCAGGACGAAGCCCTGCGGCAGAAAATCGGCTGTCCCGGTGCCCAGAATTACGTCGCTCCGGTCTGGACCGGGTTGCCGGGTGACGCAGACTGGCGCAGCCCCGGCAATTTCTACAACCACATCCCGGCGCCCGAAGCTCAGGCGATGATCCCGCAGGAGATCTGGTCCAGCTATCGCAAGATCACCATCTACCGCGACCCCTACGATGCCGCGATCTCGTGCTATTTTTGGGAAAGCGCCCTGCGCAAGGACATGAGTTTTCATAGTTTTCTGGAAAAGTACCCAACCATCCTGAAGGAAAACACCCGGATTGCTCCACTGGAAGGCCCGGCAAAGCTGGACAGCTATATGCGCTACGAAAGCCTTGCAGAGGAGGTTGCCGCTCTGGAGGTTCCAGGGCTTCTGGAACTGTTCCAGGCGCTCGGCGCCAAAGGCACCAAACGCCCGAAGCAAGGCACCTCGGTGGAGGATATCTACCGGCAGTTCCCCGGTGCCGCCGACATTGTGGCAAGGGAATGCGCCGAGGAAATCAACCGTTTCGGTTATACCAGCCCGTTACAATCCGCAGCCTGACAGAACAGAGGCACCGCCTATGACTTATCCGATCTTCACCTTGGCCGCCGGCCGTTCCGGGAGCGCCTGGCTGGCCAATTTCCTGACTGCCAACCTCGGGTTTCCGGCTGTTCACGAGCCGCTGGGCATCGACGACTTCGGCAATACCATGCCGGATATCCGCACCATGCGCGCCTTCAACACCCGCGGCATGGACGATGTAGTGCGCGGGTTCTGGCAGCGCAAGCTCACCAGTCTGCCCAAGGACGCGCCTTATGCAGAGACCAACCACACTCTGGGCAAATGCGGCCTGATCGAGACCTTGGCCGAGAGCCCCTTGCGCGAAAACGCGACCGTCATCGTTCTGCGGCGCAACCTCGCCAAACAATGCGTCAGCTACATAAACCGAAATGATTTCGGCAATATCACCCTTGCCTGGCAATGGTACCTGACCCCAGGGTACAACAACATCATCGTCAACCCGTCCCCTTTCCTGAAAATGGGCCCCACTGGTCAGGCGCTGTGGTACACGCTGGAAATGGACTGCCGTCAGACCTATTACGAGCGCCAGTACGCCGGGCAGATCCGCTTCGTTCCGGCACAGCTGGAGACGGTCACCAAACCGGACGGCGCCCGCACCCTTCTTGCGGCACTGGGCGGTGATGCCGAGCCCGTATTGCCGCCGAAAGCCAATGCCAACGCCGCCCCGGCAAACGCGTCACTGGTGGACGAAATTGAAACGTTCCTGAAAAAGAACTCATTCGACTCCGATGCACTGGTGACAGCTTTCCTTCAGCGCGGCGGCAGCCTTCACCTCCCGCAGCAGGCGGCGGCCTGACGCCGTACCATATGCCTGAACAGGACCGCTCGGACCCGGCATTGGCTTGCCGGGCCCAAGCGGCGGCCCTCCCTCTGTCCGGACTGCTTCTCCTCTGCCGAATTGCGCCAAAGGCGCACAAGGACGTCGATGTCCTGTTTTACGGCTGCCTGAACCCGCGCCGCAACAAGGTGCTTAGGGATATTCACGAACGCGGGCACCGGGTGAAGATTCTGAATGGCGTCTACGGGCGCGAGCGGGATGAATGGATCGCCCGGTCCAAACTGGTCCTGAACCACCATTTCTATGAGACGCAAATTTTCGAGATTGTGCGCACCTTCTACCTGCTGACCAACGCAATTCCCGTTGCGGCTGAGGTCAACCCGACGACGCAAATCGATGACTGCTACCGCGATGGTCTGTTGGGACTTCCATACGATGAACTGGCCGGCGGCATCACAGAGATCCTGCAGGACGATGCGGCTCTGGCCGAGCTGGGCGCGCGCGGCAAGGCCACCATCGAACAGCGCCCGCAAACCGAGCTGATGAAAGCGCTTATCCCCCCCATCCCCAGGGCCGCGTAACGCGCCTTGACCGGCACCAGCGCGACCGCACGCTGTGACCGCCTGAAAGCCTCTTGAAACTCCGGATATGCCCCATGATACTCCCGGCGAGCCAGGCGGCTAAGGCCAGGGGCGCAGCGAGGCCTGCCCCGGGACTACCAGGTGACCGGGCTGGAGGACTGATCCCGCTGCCATTCCCGGCTGCGTTTTTGCCAGCCTCCTCTTGACCTTCCGGCACCGGTGCGCCCTTGTCTCGCCTAAGGGGGCAGGCATGGAACAGCAGGACATTCACACCGGACGCGCGGCGCTTTGGATGACGGGGGCGATTGCGTCCTTTTCCGCCATGGCGATTGCGGGCCGCGAAGCCGGTCTCGCCCTCGATACCTTTGAGATCATGATGTACCGCAGCCTTGTGGGGCTAGCGGTGGTGGCCGCCGTGCTGACAGCAACCGGGCGCTGGCATCAGGTGCAGCGCGCACGCCTCGGCGCGCATCTGTTGCGCAATGCGGCCCATTTCACCGGCCAGAACCTGTGGTTTTTTGCCGTCACCGTCTCACCGCTGGCGCTGGTCTTTGCGCTGGAATTCACCTCCCCGATCTGGGTGATCCTGCTGGCACCGCTGCTGCTGGGTGAGCGGCTGACCCGGATCAAGATGCTGGCGGCGCTGGCTGGCTTCATCGGCATACTGATCGTGGCGCGCCCCAGCCCTGAAACGATGAATGCCGGCCTCCTCGCCGCTGCCGCCTCGGCCGTGTTCTTTGCCCTCACGGGGCTGCTCACCAAGCGGCTGACCCGGCGCGAAAGCATCGCATCCATCTTGCTGTGGCTGACGCTGATGCAGCTGGCCATGGGCGTTCTTGCGGCTGGCTGGGACGGAGACATCGCGCTGCCGGATTCTGCCACCCTGCCCTGGCTGGCCCTCATCGGCCTGGCCGGGCTGACGGCGCATTTCTGCCTGACCACCGCCCTGTCCCTTGCGCCCGCCACGGTTGTTGTTCCGATCGATTTCGCCCGGCTGCCCTTGATCGCACTGGCCGGCATGCTGATCTATGGCGAGCAACTGGATGCCTGGGTTCTTGCCGGTGCCGCCATCATCTTTGGCGCCAATTACGCCAATATTGTCTTTAATTCAGAATCTGAATTCCAAAGTCGTGAAAAGCAGCTTTAATAACGTAGGGTTACT
>CAJXHQ010000383.1 GCA_913054485.1 uncultured Paracoccaceae bacterium | reverse complement strand
GGCCGTGCGCGCGCAAGGTCAGTCCGCTTTCCAGCGCTGGGCCAGTTTGCGGGCGTTCTGGATCAGGATCAGCAGGTCGATACCCACCGCCAGGAACTGCGCACCCATGTCTTTGTAGGACTGCACCGCCTCGTCCGTGATGCCGAGAATGCCGGGGGCCTTGCCGGCGGCTTTGATGCGGGTCAGGGCATCGGCGATCACGGCGCGTACTTCGGGCGCGGCAGAGTTGCCGCCATAGCCCATGTCGGCAGACAGGTCCGCCGGGCCGATGAAGACACCGTCGATGCCCTCCACGGCGAGGATCCCGTCCAGTGCGGCAATGCCTGCACGGCTTTCGACCTGCACGATCAGGCAGATCTCCTGATCCGCAGTCTGCACATAGTCCGTGACCGAGGCAAAGCGGGTGGCGCGGGCGCCGGAGGCGCCGACGCCGCGGATGCCGTGGGGCGGGTAGGTGACGGCGCGCACCAGATCGCGCGCCTGTTCGGCGCTTTCTACCATCGGCACCAGCACGGTCTGCGCGCCGGCATCCATCACCTGTTTGATCACCCAGGCTTCGCCGATGGGCACCCGCACCACGGGGTGCGACGGGGACGCATCCAGGGCCATCAGCTGATCGCGGATCGAGCGGATGTCATTCGGCGTATGCTCGCCGTCGATCACCAGCCAGTCAAAGCCGGCGGTGCCCATGACATCAGCGACAGAGCCTTCGCCAAAGGTCATCCAGCAGCCGATCTGGGGCTTGCCCTCGGCCAGCGCCTTTTTGAACGGATTGTGCGGTGCAGCCATGATCAGGCTCCTTTTCAGGCGAAATTGATGGCAACCGACCCGAAGGGGCCGAAGTCTGCGCTGATTTCCGTGCCGGGCGGGCACTCGATAGGGCGGATGAAAGACCCCGAGAGGACGATATCGCCCGCCTCGATCACCTGTCCATAGTCTGCCATGCGGCGCGCCAGCCACAGGACGGACGTGACAGGGTCGTTCAGCACGCCGGCCCCCAGCCCGGTTTCCTCGACCGTGCCGTTGCGTGACACGATGGCCCCGGTCCAGCGCAGATCAAACGCGTCCGGCGCGTGGCGCTCGGCGCCCAGCACGATCCCGGCATTGGCGGCGTTGTCGCTGATAGTATCGGTGACAACGCGGGCCTTGCCGGTGTCGGGATCGGCGCGCAGGATGCGGGTATCCAGGATCTCGATCGAGGGTGCGACAGACTCGGTTGCGGCCAGAACGTCGTCGCGGGTACAGTCTGCTCCGGCCAGCGGGGCCTTCATGATGAAGGCGATCTCGGCCTCGATGCGGGGCTGGATGAACCGGCCGGCCGGCACGGTGGAGCCATGCGCGAAATCCATATCGTCCAGCAGCACGCCACTGTCGGGGGTTTCGATCTTCAGCGCGTCCTGCATGGCGCGGCTGGTGAGGCCGATCTTCCAGCCGATCTTCTTGCGGCCGGCGGCCAGTTTCTGCTCGATCAGCGCTTTTTGCACGGCGTAAGCGTCATCGAGGTTCATGCCGGGGTGGCGCAGGGAGAGCAGGCCGCATTGCTGGCCTGTCTCCTCGGCTTTCAGAAGGTCCGCCGCGGCGGCAGCATAGTCCTGCGGGGTCATGCTTCGTCCTCGACGCCGTTGCGCAGCGTGCCGATGCCTTCGACCTCAACCTCGACCACATCGCCGGGTTTGAGGTATTTCGGCGGATCAAACCGCGCGCCGGCACCCGTGGGCGTGCCGGTGACGATGATATCGCCGGGCTGCAGCGTCATGAAGGTAGAGATATATTCGATCTCGCGGCGGATCGGGAACATCATCCGGTTCAGCGTATCGTCCTGGCGCACTTCGCCGTTCACACGGGTGACGATGCGGGCGTCATCCAGCTGCGCGGCATCGGTGAAGGGCACCAGCCACGGGCCGATGGAGCCGGAGTTGTCCCAGTTCTTGCCTTGGGTGACGTTGAATTTCGCGTGGCGCACCCAGTCGCGGATCGTGCCTTCATTGCAGAGCGTCAGCGCGGCGATGTGATCATAGGCATCTTCCTGGGAAATCCGGCGGCCTGCCTTGCCGATCACGATGGCGACCTCGCCCTCGTAATCCAGGGTGTGGTTTTCGGGCGGGCGCACCAGATTCTGGCCATGGCCGGTGAAACCGGTCGCAAAGCGCGGGAAGAGGGACATGTATTTCGGTTGCGCGCTGCCATCCTTGTATTCGGCGTTGCGGTCCGGGAAGTTCACGCCCACGCAGAGGATGCGGCGGGCGTTGGGCATCACCATTTCATAAGTGAAATCGGTGTGGGTGACAGATTTGCCCTCCGCGGCCTTGCCGAGTTCATCCAGCGCGCCGGCAGCAACCACATCATAGAGGCTGGGCCATTGGGGAAATTCGGGCGACAGGGCAACCGCGCCCTCGTCAGTGATGGCCCCGTAGAAGGTTTCGCCATTGGCGGTGAAGGTGGCAAAGCGCATCGGTGCAGCCCTTTCGCAGGTTCGCAGCGGCCCGTCGGCCGGCAATGTTTGAAGAAGCGGAACCCCGGCCGCGCATACAGGCCGGGGCAAGGGGCCGCTAACGCGGCCCCAATGTTGATCGGTTGGATCAAACCGGGAAGATCACGTTGGTCTGGCCGGTGCCGGAGGAGGGGAAATACTCGGTCAGCACTTCGCATTTGCCCTCGTATTTGTCCCAGCCAAGCGCGCCATAGAGCATCGCAGTGTCATGCATCGCGCCTTCGCCGCAGCACTGGTCGGAATATTCCGGCAGCATTTCCAGGAAGGTCGCGTGCTCCGCGTTCTGCCACATGTCCAGAACCCGCAGGTCCATCTGGCGGTTGAACTCGGACGCGATGTTGAAGGTGCCGTTCTTGGGCGCGTAGTCCTTGTTGGAGAACATCTTGTGCGACAGCGAACCAGACGCGATCAGCGCGACCCGGCTGTCCGAGGCTTCAACCGCTTCGCGGATCGCCTCGCCCATCAGGCGGCTTTCGTCGTGGTCATGGGTGCTGCACCAGGCGGCGATGGAAACCACCTTCATCTTGTGCTTGCGGCTCATGAAACGCATCGGCACGAGCGAGCCGTATTCCAGCTCAAGACTGTCCAGCTGGTGCGACAGCGTATAGGCACCCTTGTCGGAGGCGATTTTTGCGATGGCATCGCCCAGGGCCGGGTTGCCCTCGTATTCATAGGGCATGTCCTGGATGAACTGCGGAAACTCGGACGAGGTGAACATGCCCTCGAATTTCGAATTCGCATTGATGTGGAAGCCCGCGTTGATCATCCAGTGGGTGTCGCAGATGATGGCGGTATCCACGCCCAGCTCCTTGGCGCGGCGGGCGATTTCATAATGCCCGTCGATGGCGGCCTGGCGCTTGCCCTTGATGGGGCCTTCCTGCTCCGACATCAGCATGGTCGGCACGTGGGTCACTTTGGCGGCGAGAACAATCTCTCCCATGTCTCTATCTCCTCAAAGAGTTGAAATGATGCGCGTTATTCCGGTTTGTGTCACGCGCCGAGGCGCATGATCTTGTGCTGGCCGGTGGCAAAGCCGATGTGTTTCTGCTCCATGTAGAACTCGAAAGACCAGTCGCCGCCGTCGCGGCCGATGCCGGAGGATTTGACACCGCCGAACGGTGCCGGCAGGTGGCGCACGTTTTCCGAGTTCACCCAGATCATGCCGGCTTCCAGCTGATGGGTAAAGCGCAGCGTGCGGGTCAGATCGTTGGTCCAGACATAGCCTGCCAGCCCGTATTGGGTGTCATTGGCCATCTCCAGGGCTTCCTCCTCGGTGGAGAAGGGGATGGAGGTCAGGACCGGGCCGAAGATCTCTTCGCGGGCAATGCGCATGTCGTTGTTGGCATTGGTGAACAGGGTCGGTCGCACGAAATAGCCTTCGTCGCCGATGGTGACGCCGCCGGCCGCGATGGTGGCACCGTCTTCGCGTGCGATATCGAAATAGCTGGTCACCTTGTTGAAGTGTTCTTGGGTGACGATGGGGCCGATTTCGGTCGCGGGGTCCAGCGGGTGGCCGACCTTGATGTTGTTCACACGCTCGACCAGCTTGGCCTCGAACTCTTCGCGGATGGTGTCCTGAATGAACAGGCGCGACGAAGAGGTACAGCGCTCGCCGTTGATCGAATAGATCATGAAGATCACCGCATCCAGCGCACGGTCCAGAT
>CAJXHQ010000382.1 GCA_913054485.1 uncultured Paracoccaceae bacterium | reverse complement strand
AGCTGTAAAGTAGCCCTTCGGGAATATCCTGACGCGTCACATCAACCCAGTTTCCAGAGTCCTGAACCTCAGCCAGATGCTCCACTTCAACAGGTGTGTGGCTGACAATCTTCAGCAGCTTCTTATGATCCCAGACATCATCCTCGCGCGGGGCAATGTTCAAATCCCCCACCAGGGTGGATTTCTCAGGCTTATCCTTGCTGAACCAATCCCGCATCTCTGTCAGGTAATCCAGCTTCTGGCCGAACTTCTCATTGATCTCCCGGTCCGGCTTGTCACCGCCTGCAGGCACATAGAAATTGTGGACCGTCACGCCGTTTTCCAACTGCCCGGCAATATGGCGGGCGTGGCCCAGACTGGCGAAGTCCTCTGCTCCGGCTTCCACCATCGGGATTTTCGACAGGATCGCAACGCCGTTGTACCCCTTCTGGCCGCGCGCAACCATGTGGGTGTAGCCCAGCGCCTGAAAGCCCTCCATCGGGATTTTGTCCACCGGGCTCTTGCACTCCTGCAGGCACAGCACATCCGGTGCCTCCTCCTGCAGCAGTTTCAGCACGATCGGCTCGCGCAGGCGGACCGAGTTGATGTTCCAGGTGGCAAGGGTGAAGGCCATCGCGCGTCTCTTCCGTTAGCTATGTTTGGAGCGCCATTCTTGCCCGCCCGCGCGGCCCGGCGCCAGAGGCGATTTGAAACGCCGCCGCTGCCAGCGCCACAAGGATTTTGCAAAATCCTTCAAGCGGTTTTTCAAGCCGCTTGCGCCGCGCCGGAAGGCGCGGCGCCCGGCCCAACGGAGAGCCCCGCCCACCGCAGACCAACAGTAATTTTTGGGAGTGCCCCTGCCAGGGAGACAAAAAAAGGCCGGGCGCGAAGCCCGGCCAGTCCAACAGGGAGGTACATAACGTAAGATTGATATGTGTCGCTGCCCGGGGTGCTTCAAGGGCAGCGGTCACCACCTATGCGTGTATCCGGCGGGTTTCCGCCGACGCGGGCCGTGTGCGGCTCAGGACACCAGGCGGTAGCCGCCGGATTCCGTCACCAATATCCGCGCGTTAGAGGGGTCCGGCTCAATTTTCTGCCGCAACCGGTAAATATGGGTCTCCAGCGTATGGGTGGTCACGCCTGCGTTATAGCCCCAGACCTCATGCAGCAGCACGTCCCGCACCACCACCCCATCGGAAGAGCGGTAGAGGAACTTGAGGATATTGGTTTCCTTCTCCGTCAGCCGGATCTTTCGCTCATCCTCGGCAATCAGCATCTTGGTGGCCGGTTTGAAAGTATAGGGCCCCAGCGCAAACACGGCATCCTCAGACTGCTCGTGCTGGCGCAGCTGGGCACGGATACGGGCCAGCAGCACCGGAAATTTAAAGGGTTTGGAGACGTAGTCATTGGCCCCCGCATCCAGGCCAAGAATAGTGTCCGCATCGCTGTCATGGCCCGTCAGCATCAGGATCGGTGATTTCACCCCCTGTTTGCGCATCAAGCGGCACAGTTCGCGCCCATCGGTGTCGGGCAGGCCCACATCCAGGATGATCAGGTCATAAATCGCTTCTTTTGCGCGCTCCATCGCGGTTGCGCCGCTGTCGGCCTCGAAGACATCGAAGTCCTCGGTCATAACCAGCTGCTCGCTCAGGGCCTCGCGCAGGTCCTCATCATCGTCGACCAGCAGGATTTTCTTCAATTGCGCCATGGGGAAACCTCCTGTCCTCTCCTCTCACACATGCGCAGTCCCCCCGTAAACCGCAAGAATTGCTGCAAGGCTCTCACAGGGACGTGTCCGCTGCGCGGGAAATGTTTCACATCTGCAAGCTTTGGGCTTAAGCAGACAGTGCTGAAATTTCGTGAATACCGGATCTTTGCCCATGAGCCTCATGCCCTCCACGATCGAACTGCTGGCCCGCGCCCGCGTGGATCTGCGCATGGGGCTGCCTGTTGTTCTGCGCGCCGGCGATGAGGCTGCACTGGCGATTTCCGCCGAAACCCTGACCGCCGCCCGGCTGGCGGATCTGCGCGGGCTGGGCGCACCTGTTCTGGCTCTGACTGCGCGCCGCGCCGAGACCCTGAAAGCGCGCGCCTATGACGGAGACGTGGCGCGGATCATCCTGCCCGAAGAGGCCGACCGGCGCTGGATCGAGGCACTGGCGGACCCTTCGGATGACCTCAACACGCCGATGAAAGGCCCGCTGTCCTCGCAGCGTGAGGGCAGCGCCGGTCTGCACCGGCTGGCCATTGCGCTGGTGAAATCGGCGCGCCTGCTGCCGGCTGCGGTCCTGGTACCCGTTGCAGATGCCGCAAACTTCGCGCTCCGCCACAGCCTCACCTCGCTCAGCCAGGCCGCCGCAGAACCGCTGCTGAACGAAAGCTCTCCGCTGCATCCGGTCGCCGCCGCCCGCCTGCCGATGGACGCAGCCGAGGCCGGCCGGCTGCATATCTACCGTCCCGAAGATGGCAACGAAGAGCATTACGCGATCGAGATCGGCCGCCCGGACCGCAGCAAGCCGGTGCTGGCGCGGCTGCATTCGGCCTGTTTCACCGGCGACGTGCTGGGCTCGCTGAAATGCGACTGCGGCCCCCAGCTGCGCGGTGCTTTGGCGCAGATGGGCACAGAAGGCGCGGGCGTGCTTCTGTATCTCAATCAGGAGGGCCGCGGCATCGGACTAGCCAACAAAATGCGCGCCTATTCCCTGCAGGATCAGGGGTTTGACACAGTGGAGGCCAATCATCGCCTGGGTTTTGAAGATGACGAGCGCGACTTCCGGCTAGGCTCTGATATCCTGCGCAAGATGGGGTTTTCCGAGGTCCGCCTGCTGACCAACAACCCCAACAAGATCGCGATGATGGAGAACACCGGCATCAAGGTTGCTGAACGGGTGCCGCTGAAGGTTGGCGAGAACGCCTTCAACCGGAACTACCTTGCCACCAAGGCTGCCAAGTCCGGGCATATGCTGTGACCCCTGCCGGCCTGATGCTTACCCCGCGCGGGCTGCGGTTCATGGGGCGGCTGCTGCCCTGCACCATCGGTAAGGGCGGTATTTCTGCCGCCAAACGCGAAGGTGACGGGGCCACCCCGGCCGGGATGCACCGGATCAGCGCGATGTATTACCGCCCCGACCGCATCCTGCCGCCCGCCCCCTGGGCACGGCCCATCGGGCCGCGCGACCTCTGGTCGGATGACTGCCGTGATGCAGCCTATAACAGCCACGTGCGCGCGCCTTACCGCTTCAGTCACGAGGCCCTGCGCCGCGCGGATCCGCTTTATGATCTGGTGCTGGTGCTGGACTGGAACTGGCCGGTGGCCGCGCCGGGCAAAGGATCGGCCATCTTCCTGCACCAATGGCGCAGGCCTGGATATCCGACCGAAGGCTGTATCGCCTTTTCCCGCAGGGATCTGCACTGGCTTGCCGCACGGGCGCAGCCCGGCACGCCGGTCTTTGTGCCCGGATAGGCCCTCAGTCCGGAAAGTTCGGGTTCTCCGGCAAGTTTTCTGCGACGCGAAATCCAGCGTTTAATAGGCGCGGGCACCAAAAATGGCCGAACCGACGCGCACATGTGTGGCCCCCAGCGCAATCGCCTTCTCAAAATCTCCGCTCATTCCCATCGAGAGACCTTCCAGACCGTTGCGCGCGGCGATCTTGGCCAGCAACGCAAAGTGCAGGGCAGGTTCTTCATCGACCGGCGGAATGCACATCAAGCCTTTGACCGGCAGATCCAGTGCGCGGCATTCGGCGATGAATGCATCCGCTTCGCCGGGCAGAATGCCAGCTTTCTGCTCTTCTTCGCCGGTGTTCACCTGAACAAAGAGATCCGGGCAATGGCCGATTTCCTGCGCCAGACGGGCGAGCGTCTGTGCCAGTTTGGGCCGGTCCACAGAATGGATCGCATCCGCCAGTTCCATCGCCTGTCGCACCTTGTTGGTTTGCAGCGGGCCGATGATATGCAGATCAATGCCTTCAAACTGTTCGCGGAAGCCCGGCCATTTCCCCGCCGCTTCCTGCACCCGGTTTTCACCGAAACAGCGGTGGCCTTGCTCCAGCACCGCCTTGACCGTTTCATCCAGCTGTTTCTTGGAGACAGCGATCAGCTTAACCGAACCCTCAGCGCGGTCAGCAGCCTGTTCGGCCTTAGCAATGCGGGAGTGGATCTCTTGCAGGGACATGGGGTGCCTCATTAGTGGTTGCA
>CAJXHQ010000381.1 GCA_913054485.1 uncultured Paracoccaceae bacterium | reverse complement strand
GCCCGGCCGCTGGACGAAGGCATGGCTGAAGCGATCATGGAGCACCGTTTCACACCACTGAAGAAGCTCAACTGGCGGTCGGCCCGGCTGCAGTTCGGCACCACCGACGCGCTGATCCATGCGCTCGAATCAGCGCCCTCCGATACCGAACACCTGATGAAGGCGCGCGAGGCCGATGACCTGCGGGTACTGAAGTCGCTTGCGCAAGATCCCGCCGTGCTGCCGCGCACCACAAATGCGCAATCGGTGCGGCTGTTGTGGGATGTCTGCCGCATCCCCGACTTCCGCGGCATCAGCCACGCCGAGCACGCGGGCCTTCTAAGCACCATTTTCGAACATTTGTTCGAGCGTGGTGCCGTGCCGGATGACTTCCTGGCGCGGCAGATCAAACGCATCGACCGCACTGATGGCAACATAGACGCATTGTCGCGCAGGCTCGCCTTTATCCGCACCTGGACCTATGTTGCGCAAAGGAAAGGCTGGGTGGGTGACGAAACCCATTGGCGGAATGAAACCCGCGCTGTAGAAGACAGGGTATCTGACGCTCTGCACGAGCGTCTGACGCAAAGATTTGTGGACCGGCGCACCAGCGTATTGCTGCGCCGGCTCAAACAGAAGGAGGCCCTTTTGGCCGAAGTGAATGACAAGGGTGAAGTGACCGTCGAAGGAGAATTCGTCGGTCGCCTCGAAGGGTTCCGGTTCTCGCCGGACAAAACCGCGCAGGGCGCCGAAGCAAAGGCGCTGAAAGCGGCCTCGCTGCAGGCGCTGGCTCCGCAATTCCATCTGCGGGCCGACCGTTTCTACAACGCGCCCGATACCGAGATCGACTTTACCGATCAGGGCGGGCTGATGTGGGGCGAGTATGCCGTTGGCAAGCTGACTGCCGGTGCGGATGCGATGAACCCGAAGATCGAGGTCTTCGTGGATGACGTGGCAGGTCCCGAGGTTGCGCAGAAGGTGGAACGCCGCCTGCAGCACTTTATCAACCGCAAGGTTCAGGCCCTGTTTGAGCCGCTGACCAACCTTGAGAAGGACGAAGAGCTGACGGGTCTCGCCCGTGGCTTTGCCTTCCGCATGGTCGAAGCGCTGGGCATCCTGCCGCGCGCCGCGATTGCGCAGGAAGTCAAGGATCTGGATCAGGACGCCCGCGGCAAGCTGCGCAAGCACGGCATCCCCGTTGGCCAGTTCACCATCTTCATGCCGCTTCTGCTGAAACCCGCGCCGACGCGCCTGCGCCTGCTTCTGTGGTCGCTCAGCCAGGGTCTGCAGCAATTCCCTGACGCGCCGCCTCCGGGCCTGGTCACGGTGCCGGTCGAAAAGGACGCGCCGCAGGGCTATGACACCATGTGCGGCTACCGCAATGCCGGCGAGCGGGCGATCCGCATCGACATGCTGGAGCGCCTGGCCGACATGCTGCGCGGCGAAGACAGCCGTGGCGGCTTTGAGGCCAAGGCCGACATGCTGTCGATTACCGGCATGACGCTGGAGCAGTTCGCCGACCTGATGCAGGGTCTGGGCTATAAGGCCGAGAAGGGCGAGCGCCAAAAAGTGAAGGCGGCCCCGGCGCAAGCGCCTGCTGCAGAGGCCCCGGCTGATGCAGAAGCTCCGGCAGAAGCCCCTGTTGAAGCCCCTGTTGAAGCGGAAACCCCTGCTGAGGCCGCACCGGCCGAAGCCGCCGCTGGCGCGGCACCTGCTGCTGAAGAAGCCCAGGTTGATGAGGCCCCGGCCGAAGAGGCCAAGGCAGAACCGGTCGAAGAAGCCCAAGCCGAGGATGCCAAGGCGGAAGAACCCGAGCTGGAGGTCTTTTACACCTTCACCTGGTCCCGCAACCGTCAGGGCGGCGGCAACCGCGGCCCGCGCCGGGACCGCGATCAGCAGAACGCTGGCGGGGGCCGCGGCAAGCCCCGCGATGGCGGCAAGGGCCGTGACGGCGGCAAGCCGCGCGGCAAGCCGCGTGATGGCAAGAAGGGCGGCCGTCCCGAGCAGAAGGGGGCCAAGACCTATTCCTCGCGCCCGCCGAAGAAGGAAAAGCAGATCGATCCGGACAACCCCTTTGCGGCCGCGCTTATGGGGCTGAAAACGGGCGATTGATCCGGTGAGTGAAGCGGCCGCCAGGATCCGCGTTGACAAATGGCTGTGGCATGCGCGGTTTTTCAAGACGCGCAGCCTAGCCTCCAAACAGGTCAGCGCGGGCCATGTGCGGCTGAACGGCACCAAGATCCATAAACCGGCTCAGAACGTCGCCCCGGGCGACGTTCTGACCTTTCCCCAAGGCAACCAGATTCGCGTTGTGCGCGTTGAGGCCCTGGGCGACCGCCGCGGTCCGGCACCCGAAGCACAGGCCCTGTACTTCGATATGACCGAAAAGCGGGAAGACGTTCCGCGCAATCCCAAATATGAGGGAAAAGGGCGCCCCGACAAGAAGCAGCGCCGCGCTCTTGATCTTTCCCGCCTTGACAAGGGCTTCTGATCTCTTGCAGATCGCGCAGCACTGAATTAGCTAGACGCCAAACAGATAGTGGAATCCGGCCCATGACCTACGTCGTCACAGACAACTGCATCGCCTGCAAATACACCGACTGTGTCGAGGTTTGCCCGGTGGACTGTTTCTACGAGGGCGAGAACACCCTGGTGATCCACCCCGATGAATGCATCGATTGCGGCGTTTGCGAACCGGAATGCCCGGCCGATGCGATCCGACCGGACACAGAGCCGGATATGGACACCTGGGTGGAGTTCAACCGGAAATACGCCGAGATCTGGCCGGTCATCATCTCCAAGAAAGACCCGATGCCGGGCCACGAGGAGCGCGACGGCGAAGAGGGCAAGCTGGAGAAATACTTCTCCGAAGCCCCTGGCGAGGGCGGCTGAGGCAGATTTTCCTGCGTCAGGCCTGATTCGCCAGTGCGGCCTTTTTTGCGCGGACATCGCAGGTTTTACGGGGAATTCCGCCAATTCTCTGCGCTTGCAGCATGGGCTTGCCTTCCGGCGGGCCCTTTTTTGTGATATATTACTGTCACAAACACATATCACCGACCAGACCCCGCTTTGGCCGCGCGCTAGGATTGCGCGCGTTTTAAAGCGGGTAAACTGCGCTGAACACGGGACACACGCGATCCGGAGAAGGGAATCGCGGGGTGTTGTTTTTGCCGCAAGAATACCGCCACTTGCAGGGCGGGCCAGAGCAAGGAAAACCTGAATGACCAAATCGAAGAAGCTTGAGTTCCGCCCCAACGATTACGTGGTCTACCCCGCCCATGGCGTCGGTCAGATCCTTTCGATCGAAGAACAGGAAGTGGCAGGATTCGCACTTGAGCTTTTTGTGATCACCTTCGAGAAGGACAAGATGACCCTGCGGGTGCCGACCAACAAGGCAACCGAAATCGGCATGCGCTCGCTGTCCTCTCCCGATGTCATTGCCAAGGCGATGACCACCCTGAAGGGCAAGGCCAAGGTGAAACGCGCCATGTGGTCGCGCCGCGCTCAGGAGTATGAGCAGAAGATCAATTCCGGCGATCTGATCTCGATTGCCGAAGTGGTCCGTGACCTGCACCGCACCGACGACCAGCGCGAGCAGAGCTACTCTGAACGCCAGCTCTATGAGGCGGCGCTGGAACGCCTGACCCGCGAAGTGGCCGCTGTTGGCGGCGGCGACGAAGTTGCGGCGGCAAAGAAGGTCGATGACGTTCTGAGCTCCCGCGCGCCTGCCGCAGCCTGATCACAATATGCAGAACCGGAAGGGGCCGTGCGCAAGCGCGGCCTTTTTCATTTGTGTAGAGTCTGCAGCTGCCCGCCGGGGGCAAGAGCCGCACAAATGAGAAGGGCGGGGGGAACACCGGGCCTTGGCCCGGCGGCGTGAACTGGGCCCCGATCTGGGCCTGCCTGTCCTCTTCTTTTACAGCGGTTTCTCAAAAAACAGGTCCGGGTACGGATCATCATTGTACCGGGCAATTTCCTGCCAGCCCATGTTCCGGTACAGGCTGACGGCCTCGAGCAGGGCGCTGTTGGTATCGAGCCGGAGCGTAGCGATGCCCAGCCGCCGTGCTGCGTCCTCGGCAGCCGTCATCAGGCGGCGGGCCAATCCCAACCCCCGCGCCGCAGGTGTGATCCACATCCGCTTGATCTCTGCAGAAGCCCCGCCGTTCCCTTTGACCCCGACACAGCCCACCAGCATATCCCCAAA
>CAJXHQ010000380.1 GCA_913054485.1 uncultured Paracoccaceae bacterium | reverse complement strand
GAACTTCGACCGCAAGATGATCCTGATCGGCGGCACTGAGTATGCGGGCGAGAACAAGAAATCCGTCTTCTCGCTGCTGAACTACCTGCTGCCGGAAAAAGGCATCATGCCGATGCACTGCTCGGCCAACCACGCCAAGGGCAACCCGGTCGACACCGCCGTCTTCTTCGGCCTGTCCGGCACCGGCAAGACCACCCTGTCGGCTGACCCCGACCGCGTGCTGATTGGCGACGATGAGCACGGCTGGTCCGACAACGGCACCTTCAACTTCGAGGGCGGCTGCTACGCCAAGACCATCAACCTCAACGCCGAGGCCGAGCCGGAGATCTACGCGACCACCTCCAAGTTCGGCACCGTGATCGAGAACATGGTCTTCGATCCGGAGACCAAGGAACTGGACTTCGACGACGACAGCCTGACCGCCAATATGCGCTGCGCCTACCCGCTGCACTATATCTCCAACGCGTCCGAGAACGCGCTTGGCGGCCACCCCAAGAACATCATCATGCTGACCTGCGACGCATTCGGCGTTCTGCCGCCGATCTCGCGGCTGACCCCGGCGCAGGCGATGTACCACTTCCTGTCGGGTTTCACCTCCAAAGTGGCCGGCACAGAGCGCGGCGTGACCGAGCCGGAGCCCACTTTCTCCACCTGTTTCGGCGCCCCCTTCATGCCGCGGCGCCCCGAGGTCTACGGCAACCTGCTGCGTGAGAAGATCGCCCAGCACGGTGCCACCTGCTGGCTGGTCAACACCGGCTGGACCGGTGGCGCCTACGGCACCGGTTCGCGCATGCCGATCAAGGCGACCCGCGCGCTGCTGACCGCAGCCCTGGACGGCACCCTGGCCGGCGTCGAGTTCCGCAAGGATGCGAACTTCGGCTTTGACGTGCCGGTGGACGTGCCCGGCGTGCCGGAAATGCTGCTGGATCCGCGCCGCACCTGGGACGACAAGGAGGCCTATGACGCCCAGGCCGCCAAGCTGGTGCAGATGTTCGCCGACAACTTCGGCCAGTACCTGCCTTACATCGACGAAGACGTGAAAGCCGCCGCCATCGGCTGAGGCTCCTCTCCGTAAGACACAGAATAGCCCGGGCAAATGCCCGGGCTTTTTCTTTGCAGATGAGCGCCAGAGGCTTGCACCAGAGGCGGTGTTTCTCAGTAGGCGCTGAGGTTTCCTGTCACCATATCACGCACTTTCACCGCGTAACGGTCGGTCATACCCGAGACAAAATCCGCCAGCGAGTGCATCGCTGTGGCCGCATCCTTCACCCCGCGCAGGTCCAGATCCACGGCGCGGATCAGCTGTTGCCAATGGGTGTCCAGCCGGCCCGCATCATACCCGCAGGCAGCCAGATCGCCGTACAGCCCGTGGAAATGATCCAAGATGCGGTGCAGCACCTGACGGCCGGCCACCTCCAGCTCGGTCTTGCGGCGGGCAACGAAGATGCGCTCCACCGACAGTTTTTGCAGCTGACCGAATGCATCCGCCTTGCTGGAGGCCGAGACCAGATCATCGTCGAACTCACCGGTCATAATAGCGTCATAGTTGTCCATGAAGGCCTGAACCGCAGCCTGCGTCGCAGAGCCGATGGCCAGCGCCCGCAAGACCCCCACACGCTCGCTCAGCGGCATGGCGGCGTCTTCCTCGCGGTTGCGCTTGCCGGTGATGTCTTCCAGCGCTGCGGCCACATCGGCGCGTTCCAGATCGCCAACGGCAGCGGCGTCCTCGATATCCATGATGCGGTAGCAGATGTCATCCGCTGCCTCGACCAGGAAGGCCAGCGGGTGGCGGCGGTACCAGCCGCCGGGCTCGGCGATCATGCCGGTGGCGGCGCAGATCTCCTCCAGCAGCGGCGCGTCCTCGGTGAAGACGCCGAATTTCTTCAGCCCCGCATAAGGCGCAGGCTGGCCGTCCAGAACCGCATCCCGCACCGCGCGCGTGCAGGGGTATTTGAGGAAGGAGCCGAGCGTGGCGTAGCTCAGCCGCATGCCGCCCTCGCGGCGCGACATTTCCAAGCGGCCTGCAATGCGCAGGCCCTGAGCGTTGCCCTCGAAATGCTCGAACTCGTCTTGCTGGTCCTCCGGCACCTGCCCCGCAAGGCCAGAGCCCGCCCGGAACTGCGCGGCAAACCACGCGCCGATACTGTCCTCGCCCGAATGCCCAAAAGGCGGGTTGCCGATATCATGCAAGAGGCAGGCCGCCTGCACATGGCCCGCGATCCGCAGCACCTGATCGGGCGTCACCCGGCCCTTCTCCAGCAGTTTGTGGCCGACGCCTGTCCCCAGCGACCGGCCGACGCTGCAGGTCTCCATCGAGTGGATCATCCGGTGGTGGACGTGGTCGTGTTCATAGAGCGGATGCACCTGGGTCTTCTGCGCCAGACGGCGAAAGGGTTCGGAGAACAGGATGCGGTCATAGTCCTGCAAATAGGCCTCGCGGCCCGGCGCTTCCGCGAACTCCGGCCGCCGCAGCCGCCCTGCATTCAAAAGCCTGTCCCACTGCATGACCATTATGTCTCTCCGTGCTGTCTTGCGCCGCAACAACACATATCCCGGCAAGCGCGGCAAGCAGGTTTTGCGCGGTTAGCCCAGCAGCCCGCGCCGCACCAGGTTCAGCCCCGCCAGCACCAGCAGCGCCAGCGTGGCGCGGCGGAAGCCCGCCTGATCCACGCGGGTGTGCCAGATGCCGCCAAGGTACATGCCCAGCACCACCGGCAGCACCAGCACCGCCGACAGCGGCAGGGTTTCGCCGCGCAGCACACCGGTCTCCAGATGCGCCAGCAGCAGCGACACCGACCCCAGCCCGTAGATCACCCCCTGCAACCGCATCTGGTCGCGTTTGTCGGTGCCGATAGCCGTCAGATAGCTGACCGTCGGCGCGCCCCAGGCACCGGAAAACCCACCCGCAAATCCCGCCAGCGCCCCGGCACAGGCCGCCGCCAGCCGGTTGTCCTCACGCAACACAAAGCGCGGTGCCAGCAGCAGAAGGACCGAGAAACAGGCCACCGCCGCGCCCAGCAGCAGCAGCAGTGCCGCCGAAGGCAGAACCGCCACAAGCTGCGCCGCAGCAAACAGCATCACGCCGCCGCAGATCAAGAACAGGCGGAAACGGCGGATCGCTGCCCATATAGCCGCCGGCCCGCCGCGAAAAGCCAGCATTCCGTTGCTGGCAAGGGCAGGCAGGATCAGGCCCGCTAGCGCCAGATCCGGCGCCATGAACAGGCTGAGCCCCGAAATCAGCAGGAGCGGCACGCCAAAGCCCACCATGCCTTTGACCGTCCCGGCCACCAGCCCGACGCAGAGGGCCGCCAGCCATTCAGGCCCGCTCAGCAAGGTGAAAAAACTCTCCATTCCGCCCTCTTAGCACAGGCAGCAGCGCTGCACTGCAGTATTTCGTGACGTAATTTTTGAACCCATATTGCTGCACGTGCGAATTTTTGTTGCGCTGCACCTGCAAAGTAGATACCCAATTCAGAGACGACAAAGGATGTGATTCATGGCCCACGACGGACAGGACCTGCAAATGACCCCGGTACTTCTTCCCGATCTGCTCGCCCTTACAGGTGCCGCGCTGGCCCCTGTTGGCGAGGTGTTCGCCGCCGCCAAGGCTGCCGTGAAGGAGCTGGTCAGCGAAGACGGCCCCGTGTCGGGCCGCTTGGTTGAACAGAACCAATCCGCCGCGCATGGGCTGGCCTGGCTGGCGACCTATGACCAGAGCCTGCAGCAAATGCAGAAATGGGCCGAGCGGCTGCAAGCAGACGGCAAGTTCGGCGAGATCGAAGCGCTGATCCACCAAATCGCCTTTGGCGAATACCTGGCCCAGATCAAGGGTGGCATCCCGATGAGCCAGGGTGAAATCCTGCGTCTCCCGGAAATGGGTGTCTCTGCCGCTGCACTGGAAACTGACGCTGTAGCCGCACTGACGGCCGGCGGCAATTCAGCCGCCGCCCGCAGCCGTCTGGTGGAGCTGATGCAGGAGCAATCCGCCAATGCCACCTTCGGCGCCTCCGGCCTGGAAGAAGAGCTGGAGATGATCCGCGACCAGTTCCGCCGTTTCGCGCAGGAGCGGGTGGAGCCCAACGCCCATGACTGGCACCTGAAGGATGAGCTGATCCCGATGGAGATCATCGAGGAGCTGGCCGAAATGGGTGTCTTCGGCCTGACCATCCCGGAAGAATACGGCGGCT
>CAJXHQ010000379.1 GCA_913054485.1 uncultured Paracoccaceae bacterium | reverse complement strand
GACAACCACGACCCGTCCGAGATCGTCATTGACGAGGTGGCCGGCCAGTGGATCGCATTGTTTGCCATCTCTCTGCCGGCCTGGCTGCACGGGCTGGATATCACAGCACTCTGGCCCGGCTGGATCAGCGCCTTTGTGCTGTTCCGCCTGTTCGACATCTGGAAACCCGGCCCGGTGGGCTGGGCAGACCGCAAGGACGGCCCGTTTGGTGTTATGATGGACGACATCATCGCCGGGGTGCTGGCCGCCATCGGCACAGTCATCCTTGCAGGTATCTCGCACGGGGTTCTCGGATTTTGAGCATCGACATAGCCGCTTTGATCAAACGCGCCGCATTCTTGGGCGTCACCATCGCCACCGCCGAAAGCTGCACCGGCGGCATGATCTCGGCGGCGCTGACGGATATTCCCGGCTCCTCTGCTGTGGTGGATCGCGGCTTTGTCACCTATTCAAACCAGGCCAAGCAGGAGATGCTTGGGGTGCGCGCCGGCACGCTGGACGCCCATGGTGCGGTCAGCGAAGAGGTGGCCAATGAAATGGCCGCCGGTGCACTGAACCGGGGCGGTGTCGCCCTCGCCGTTTCCGTCACCGGCATCGCAGGACCGGGCGGCAGTGACTTCAAACCCGAAGGCCGGGTGTGCTTCGGCCTTGCCCGCATCGGCCAGCGGGTGGTCACTGAAACCGTGGAGTTCGGCGCCATCGGCCGCGGCAATGTGCGGTCTGAGACGCGGGATCACGCCCTTAAGCTGCTGGCGCAAGCGCTTTCAGAAATCGAACAGGAAACGGGCAGCCCGCAGGATTGATCGCATATTTTTGAGGCACTTTCTGAAAAGCCTGAATAATACGCGCTAACTGCCCGCCTGCCTCTTTTTTCCCCGCGCCACTTCGGCTTTCACGCCCCCAATGTTCAAAGAACGAGGGAGTTCCGGCCAATGAATGGTGCCGATACAGCTTGGATCATTGTGGCAACCGCCCTGGTCCTGTTTATGACTTTGCCGGGGCTCGCCCTGTTTTACGGCGGCCTTGTGCGTGCCCGCAATGTGCTCAGCGTCTTTATGCAATGCTATGCGATTGCCTGTTTGATGAGCATCCTGTGGCTGGCGTTTGGCTACTCGATTGCCTTTGGAAGCGGCACCTCCGGCCTTTGGGGCGGGCTGGACAAGATGTTCCTGAGCGGCGTCACCGCCGACAGCCTGTCGGGCACCCTGCCCGAGGTGCTGTTCTTTGCCTTCCAGATGACCTTTGCCATCATCACGCCCGCGCTGATCGTCGGCGCCTATGTGGAGCGTGTCGGCTTTGGCTTTGTGCTGCTGTTCTCCGGCCTTTGGATGCTTCTGTGCTACGCGCCCGTGGTGCATTGGATCTGGGGCGGCGGAATGATGGCGGATGGTGGCATCTTCGGCGAAGTTGGCGTGAAGGACTTTGCCGGCGGCATCGTTGTGCATGAGACCGCAGGCCTGGCGGCGCTGATCATCGCCTTTTTCCTTGGCCCGCGCAAAAACCGCACCACCCCGCCGCATAACCCCGGCTACGTGATGATCGGGGCTGCTATGCTTTGGGTCGGCTGGTTCGGCTTCAACGGCGGCTCGCAGCTGGCCGCCGACGGCGGTGCCGCCATGGCGCTGACTGTGACGCATATTTCTGCCGCCACCGCCTCGCTGACCTGGGCGCTGTGGGAGAAGATCAAATACGGCAAAGCCTCGCTGGTCGGCCTGGTCACCGGCACCATCGCGGGTCTGGCTTCGATCACCCCGGCCTCTGGCTTTGTCGGCCCGGTCGAGGCGCTGATCATCGGCGCGGTTGCCGGCGTGCTGTGCCAGGAAGCGGTGAACCTGATCCGCAACAAGCTGCGGATCGACGACACGCTGGACGTCTTTGCCGTGCACGGTGTCGGCGGCATCTTCGGCACCATCATGATCGCCGTCTTCGGTGCCGGCGCCTGGGCCGCGCAACTGGGCGCGCTGGCCATCGTGGGTGTCTTCACCGCCGTAGTCACGGTTGTCCTGGTCAAAGTCTGCGCCGCCATTACCCCGCTGCGGGTGGACCTTGAGACCGAGACCAACGGTCTGGATCTGGAGGTCCACGGCGAACGGGCCTACGAGCTGAACAGCTGATAATTCAGCGCCTTACAGATCGACGTGAACGGGCCCTTCGGGGCCCGTTTTCATGTGCGCTGCCCCTCCGCCAAAGGCGTCAGCAGCCAAATCTCTTCCTGCGCATCTACCCGCTGGGCCATCGGGCCGTCCACAGGCGCGCTTTCCAAGAGCGCACTATCAAATTTTTCCGCGTAGAGCCCCCGGATAATCGCTTCGGGGATGGAGAACGGCGGCCCCTGCATGGCGGACTGATCATAGTTGAACCCGACAAGCAACTGCCGCGCCCGCCCGGTGAGTGCGGCCAGATGATCCGCATACCCCTGCCGCCGCTCCGGCGCGATGGCAACCAGGGCCGCGCGGTCATAGACGGCATCAACAGGGCCAAGATCCGACGCTTCCAGCGCAAAGAAATCGCCGCTGTAGAGGGTCAGCCCGTCTGCGTGAAACCGGATCAGCCCGTCGCTTTGTTCGACTTCCGGGGTGAGGCCAAGACGCGCAAAGACCTCTTCCACCGCCTGCCGGTTGAATTCGATGCCCGAGACCCTCAGCCCTTTGGCAAGCAGCCAGTCCAGATCAAAGGCCTTGCCGCAGAGCGGTACGAAAACATGCGCCCCGGGTTCCAAGCCCCAAACGTCAAAGTGTTTTTCCAAAAGTGCATTGGGCCGGCCCTCGTGAAAGCCGATACGGCCTTCCTGCCAGCGTGACTGCCAAAAACCTTCTTCCATGCCCTGCTCCATAAACCTGCCTCTTGGGGTGATTATGCAGCCTCAAGTGCCCTTGAGGTCAAGCGGGAAATTCAGCTGTAAAGTTCTGCCGCGCGGCGTTCAAAGGCGCGCACGATACGCTGCATCGCCTCGTTGAAGACGACGCCGATGATGCCCTGCAGAACCGCGTTCCTGAACTCGAAGTCGACGTAGAAGGAGACATTGCAGCCGCCGTCCTCGGCTTCCTCGAAGGACCAGTTCGACTTCAGGAAACGGAACGGGCCGTCCAGATATTCGGTGTCGATTTTCTTCTCGCCGGGATAAAGCGTCACCCGGCTGCCGAACCGTTCGCGGAACACTTTGAAGGAGATCACCAGATCCGCCTCCATGATGGTCGCATCGCCCAGCTCTGATGTGCCGCGGATACGGGCCGCAGAACACCAAGGCAGGAATTTCGGATAAGACGCCACGTCAGCCACCAGCGTATACATCTGCTCTGCCGAATACGGCAGGTGGCGGGTTTCAGCGTGGGTTGGCATGGTTCGCGGATTTCCTGCTACACTCGTGGCGCGTCATGTCCTATGAACGCGCGTCAAAATCAAGAGGGTACCATGACAGAGCGTCCTTATGTCATCGATGTGATGATCTCGGCCAAATCCATCGCAGCCCGGATCGAAGCGCTGTGCGAAGAAATCACGGCCGAGTTCGGCGGCACAGACAAGCTGATCGTGGTGGGGCTGCTGCGCGGCTCTTTCGTGTTCATTGCCGATCTGGTGCGCGAGCTGGACCTGCCGATCGAGGTCGATTTCCTGGAGGCCTCCTCTTACGGCGACGCCATGGAAAGCAGCCGGGAAGTGCGTATTCTCAAAGACTTGCGCGGCGCCATTGAAGGGCGCGACGTGCTGGTGGTGGAAGATATCGTCGACACCGGCCACACGCTGTCCCATGTCACCAAACTGCTGCAAAGCCGCAATCCGTCGCGGCTGAAATCCATCGCGCTCTTGGACAAGCCAAGCCGCCGCGAGGTGGATTTCCGCTCCGACTGGATCGGCTTTGAGATCCCGGATGAATTTGTTGTCGGCTATGGCATCGATTTTGCGCAACGCAACCGCAATCTGCCGCATATCGGCAAGGTGCGGTTCACCGGTGAAGAAGATTAAGCCAATTCCGGGGGGTGACATCCGGTTTCCCCCCATTCAATCTGCATCTGCCATTTGAAGCAGTTTCAAAAGGATACGATGCAATGCTGAACCCCCGCCACCTGCTGCGCATGGCCATGTGGGCGCGCAGGCCCCCGTCGGAAAAGCGGGTGATCCTGGTCTTTAGCGTGGTCGCCATCTGCCTGGTGATCGGCGGGCTGGACTACCTGGGCGTGTTCCAGGACTGGATGG
>CAJXHQ010000378.1 GCA_913054485.1 uncultured Paracoccaceae bacterium | reverse complement strand
TGCTGATCGCAGGCGAGCCCCGCGCGGCCCGCATCCTGGGCGAGGCAGCATACGACCCGCAAAGCCAGCTGCCCCGAACCGACGCCCCGGCCAAAGCCGCCGAATAACAAAACCTGCTCCCCCTTTCATCCTGCCAAAAATACTCCGGGGGAGCCGAAGGCGGGGGCAGGGCCCCCCTTCCCTCCAACAAGACTGGACGCAACAGACATGATACTCCCCGAGACAATGAAAGCTATGGTGCTGACCGGCCACGGTGATCTCGACAAATATGAATGGAACGAGGCCTGGCCCGTGCCGCAGCCCGGGCCCATGGAAGTGCTGATCAAGGTCGGGGCCTGCGGGCTCAACAATACGGACGTCAACACCCGCACCGGCTGGTACTCCAAAGCGGTGGACGAGGCGACAACCGGCGGTGCCTATGAGGACGTCAACGAGGAAGATCCCACCTGGGGCGGCGCGCCGCTCACCTTCCCGCGCATCCAGGGTGCGGATGCGGTCGGCACCGTGGTTGCCGCGGGCGCGGGCGCGGACGCGGGCCTCATCGGCAAGCGGGTCATGGTCGGCGGCTGGATCCGCGACTGGTCTGACCCGGCCAACAAGGACAAGGCGGGTTATTTCGGATCCGAATGCGATGGCGGCTTTGCCGAATACACCAAAGCGGACAGCCGCGCGATAGCCGTGGTCGACAGCCCGATGACTGATGCGGAACTGGCCACCTTCTCCTGTTCCTATGTGACCGCCGAAGGCATGCTTGAGCGCGCCAATGTGCAGGCCGGCGACACGGTGCTGGTTCCCGGTGCTTCGGGCGGTGTAGGCGGCGCGGTCATTCAGCTCGCCAAACTGCGCGGCGCGCGGGTGATCGCCATGGCATCCGAGGCCAAGCACGCCGATGTGGCAGAGTTGGGGCCGGATGTGATCCTGCCGCGCGCGCCGGAAAACCTACGCGCGGCGCTGGGGGATGAGAAGATCACCGTGGTCGCGGATGTTGTCGGCGGCAGCCAATGGGGCGCACTGATCGACGTGCTGGAGCGCGGCGGCCGCTACACCTGCTCCGGCGCTATTGCAGGCCCGATGGTCGATTTCGACCTGCGTACCTTCTACCTGCGCGATCTCACCTTCACCGGCTCTACTGTGACCTCGCCGCAGACCCTGGCCAACGTTGCGGCTTATATTGCGCAGGGCACTCTGAAACCCGCGCTGGCCGCCACCTATCCGCTGCACAGCCTGCCCGAGGCGCAAGCGGCTTTCATCGCCAAAAAACACACCGGCAACATCGTGGTTGTTCCATGAGCCGGGCGTTGCCCTGCGCGGCGCTGCCGCATACCTCGCTCCGGACAGGTGCAAAGCCGTCCGGGGCGCAGGGTCCCGCCGCCTGCACCTAGGAAAAACATTGCATGAAAATCACCCGCATCCGCATTTACAAGACGCCGCTGCCATATGCCGGCGGCACCTATGTCTGGGGCGCGGGCAATGCGATCTCCACCGCCATGGCTACGGTCGTGGCGGTGGACACCGATGCAGGCATTCAGGGCTGCGGCGAGTTCACGCCCTGCGGGGAAAACTACATGGTGGCCCATAGCGAAGGGGTGGAAGCCTTTGCCCGCATTGCCGCCCCGCAGCTGCTGGGCAAGGACCCGCGGCAGGTTGCCGTGATGGAACGCCTGATGGACCACCTTGTGCAGGGCCACGGCTATGCCAAGGCGCCTTTTGATGCGGCTTTCTGGGACATCCTTGGCCAGACCGCAGACCAGCCTGTGTGGATGCTGATGGGCGGTAAGCTGACGGATGGCGCGCCGATGTACCGGGTGGCGCCGCAGAAATCCGTGCCGGAAACCATCGAAGAGCTGGAACAGCACCGCGCCGCGGGCTACCGCCAGTTTCAGATCAAGGTGGGCGGAGACTGGGTCACCGACATCGACCGCATCCGCGAATGCGTGCCGCTCTTGAAGCCGGGCGAAAAAGCCATGGGTGATGCCAATCAGGGCTGGCGGGTGGACAATGCGATCCGGGTCGCGCGCGCGGTGAAGGATCTGGATTTCATCCTCGAACAGCCCTGCAAAACCTATGAGGAATGCCAGCAGGTGCGCCGCATTGCCGAACAGCCGATGAAGCTGGACGAATGCATCACCGGCATGGATATGGCCCGCCGCATCGTGAACGACCGGGGAGCCGAGATCTGCTGTTTGAAAATCTCCAACCTTGGCGGTCTGTCCAAGGCACGCCGGGTGCGTGATTTCCTGGTGGAAAACCGCATTCCCGTCGTCGCAGAAGACACCTGGGGCGGTCAGATCACCACCGCGGCAGTGGCACATTTCGCAGCCTCCACCCCAGAGGAATATCTGATCAACTCCACCGACCTGATGAATTACAACACCCGCAGCACTGGTATTGGAGGGCCAATTGCCAAAGACGGCAAGCTTTACGCCACCGATACACCGGGCCTCGGTGTAACCGCTGACTTCGAGAGCCTCGGCGCGGCGGTGGCAGACTGGCGGGAGGGGTGAAAACCGCAGCTGGCATCACCCGGGCCTGCAGGCTGGATATGCCAGGCTTGGCGGCAGCCGCTATCGTTTTGCACTGATTGTAGAGATTGAGGATTTGTCATGACCAATGAGGCCCGCGCAACCCTGATGATTGATGACAGCCGAGTGCGCGTCACCCGGTTCGACTTCGAACCCGGTGCACAAACCGGCTGGCACCGGCACGGCATGGACTATGTGATCACCGCAGTGACCGACTGTCATATGCGGCTGGAACAGCCCGGCGGCGTGGTCACGGAAACCGTGGTGCCCGCAGGAACGTCATACCGGCGGGACTGCGGTGTCGAGCACAATGTCATCAACGCCGGCTCTGCAACGATGTCTTTCGTCGAAGTAGAACTCAAATAGACATTCAACTTTCCCCAAATACTCCCGCCGGAGGCTCCCGCGCTCTCGTCATAGGACAGACAATGAAAATCACACGCATCACCGTCTATCAGCTCGATATGCCGCTGACCGAGCCCTATTACCTTTCAGGCGGGCGGCTGAAGTTTGAAAAACTCGACAGCACCTTCATCCGTATAGACACGGATGAAGGTGTCTCGGGATGGGGGGAAGGCTGCCCCTGGGGCCATACTTACCTGCCAGCGCATGGCCCCGGTATCCGCGCAGGTATCGAGACGCTGGCACCGGCCCTGATTGGCCAGGATCCGCGCGGGCTGGAGCATATAAACCGGGTGATGGATGTGCAGCTGCCGGGGCATCCTTATGTGAAATCGCCCATCGACATGGCCTGCTGGGATATCCTTGGCAAGGTGGCGGGCCTGCCGCTCTGGCAGCTTTGGGGCGGGGATGCGCCTGCCGGGGTGCTGGTCAATTCCTCCATTTCCACCGGCACGCCCGAGCAGATGCTGGAGCGGATCAAACGGGCAGCACAGACGGGATATACCGTGCATTCCGCCAAGGTCGGCGGCACCGACATCGGGCTGGATGTCGAGCGGATCGAGGCGATCTCGGAGGCGCTGCCGCGCGGGCACAAAGTCACCTTTGATGTGAACCGGGCCTGGCAGCCGGGCGTGGCGGTGGAGGTGCTGAATTCCGTGAAAGCGCGCGACTGGGTGGAACAGCCCTGCGAGACGCTGGATCAATGCGCCCATGTGGCCTCCCGTGTCAGCAACCCGATCATGCTGGACGAATGCATGCATGATTTCGCCGCCCACCTCGAGGCCTGGAAACTGCGCGCCTGCGAGGGTGTGAAGGTGAAGCCGAACCGGGTAGGCGGGCTGACCCGCGCCCGCCAGATCCGCGACTTTGGCGTCTCGGTTGGCTGGCAGATGCATATGGAGGATCTGGGCGGCTCGGCGCTGGCGGATACGGCGGCGATCCATCTGGCGGCCTCCACGCCCGAGGCCAACCGGCTGGCGAGCTGGCTTTGCCACTATCACCTCAGCGTGGACCCGGTGCCGGGACAGGGCGCGCGCAATGATCATGGCGTGGCGGTGCCGCCGTCGCTGCCGGGGCTTGGCGTGACCCCGGAAGAGGGTGTGTTTGGCGATCCGGTGGCGGTTTACGAAGGGTGATATGATGCCGGAGCGGTTGCTTCAGGAGATGACGAAACTGGCGGGGGCCACGGAAGGCCTTGGCTGGTTTGCTGAGCGGATGCTCGGGCTTCCGCGAGTGGAGGCTGAACCGAGTCAACTTTCTGCAGGTGAAAAGGTCGC
>CAJXHQ010000377.1 GCA_913054485.1 uncultured Paracoccaceae bacterium | reverse complement strand
CCGGTGACCCAGACGGCCTCCCATAATGTATCACTCGGCCACCGCGTGTCGTTGGTCACATAAACCAGTTGGTTGGGCGGCGGCGGTGGCACGTGTATGCAGGCACCGACATAGGGAACCAGGATGAACTGCGTCACGCCAGTGCCCGCGAAGTCCAGCGGTACAATATAGCCGGGCATCCGTACGGTCTGCCCGTTCCAGTCATCACGCACTCCTTGCTGCGCCAGAGAATCCGTCGCACCGTGCTGCAACAGGCCGCTCAGCTCCTCGGGAAGGGCGGTGCCGCCGGAGGGAACCAGATCGGGCCAGTTGAGCTCGATCACCTCTTCGGCGGTTCCGGTCCGCGGCACAAGCGGCAGCGCGGCAAGCGCGCCCAGCAGGCGGCGGCGGGTCAGGCCGTGGCAGGCGGTAAAGGTCATGCTTCTTGTCATCCTTCTGACAGGGGGGCAGCCAGAGCGGCCTCGGCCTTGGCCTGTGCCAGGTAGACGGCAATCGTCACAAGGTCCTGTGCGTTCAGGCTTTCGCGGTTGGCCATCGCAGGCTCCAGCAGCGGGGCCAGCGACCAGTCGCTGCGGGCGGCAAACTGCCGGGCTGCCATGCCGAGAGCTTCGGGCCGGACGGCCAGAAAGCGTTCGATCGCGGCTGTCAGGCGGCCGCCGAGCGCCGGATCGCCATAGGCGTGGTGTTCAGACACGGCCGCAACAACCATGTCCAGCTTGTCCAGCGGCTGATCCGGATCGCTGAGGAAATAGTCTTCCAGAAGGTCGATGCCCAAGGCTCCGTCCAGCTCGATCAGCGCGGTGGAAAACGCACCGAGGTTGTCCGACCAGGCCCAGCTGCGCACCCGCTCCATGTAGCCATGAACCTCCTCGCGGGCCATCTCCGAGCCGCTGATCCCCAGCAGCAGGATGCGGACCGGCTGATAGGGGTAGCCCTCCAGCGTCCACAGGTCATCGAGGATCTGCTCCGCCGGGAGGCCGTGGTCGATTTCGCGGAGCATTGCGTAGGGGGCCTTGTCAATCTCGCTCAGCGCCAGCCTGCGGATCGCCGGGTCCGGGTGGTCCATCAGGGTTTCGACCGTGTGGAAACGGTCCTCGCCGTAGCTGCCTTTCCAGTCTTCCGCCTTGTCCAGCACCTGGGCCATGATCGTCCGGAAGTTTTCATCGGCATAGCTGACCAGCACCCAGTTGCCGTCCTCATTGGCCGCAAACAGCATCGAATCTTCGGAGTTTGCGTCAAACTGGCGGCGGCGGGCGCTGTCGACCAGGAAGGGCAGGCGGCCGATGCCATCACCACCGCGCAGGACTTGCCCTCTGTCATAGCGCATTGGCTGCTCCGGATCCGGGCGGGCCAGCACCAGGTGGCTGGCGTCAACCAGCCAGTCGACCGGGGTTTTCTCTGCTTTTACAAGATGAAACCCGCAGGCACCGGCGGCGGTGGCGGCGCTCAGCAGGGCCGTCAGGGCACAGCCAGAGGCAAGACGGGACAGCTGTTTTAAAACCATGGCATCCCTCACTGATTACATGACCGATAATATGCGCTGGGGCCCGGCAGTGTCGACCTTCGCCGGATCACGTTTTCACCATCATGCCATCGGCGAGCGACATCCGGTAGGCGCGCAGGGCAGGGATCAGGCTGGCGGCCGCGGCGGCCAGGATCACGCCGCCCAGCAGCCAGGCTTCGCGCGCGTCGGGCAGCCCTACCGGCAGCCAGAGGCCAAAGGCCGAATCGATCAGCGGACGGGCTGCAAGCAGCCCCGCGTAAAGCAGCGCCGCCCCCAGAAGCGCGCCCAGCGCTGCCATCAGCATGGCCTCGGTCAGCAGAAGGCCCAGAATGGCCGCGGGGCTGGCCCCCATGGCACGCCAGATCGCCATCTCACGCCACCGCCCACTGAGGCTGGAGAAGATCATCGCCATCATGCCGATCAGCGCGGTAACCACCACCATGGCCGAGACCGCCACCAGCGCGGTTTCCGCCACGCCAACGATTTGCCACAGTTCCTGCAGGGCAATGCCGGGCAGGGCGGCCAGCAGCGGTTCCTCCGGGTATTCGTTGATCCAGCGTTGCAGGCCGAAGACCTGCAGCTTGGACTTGGTGCCGATCATAACGGCGGTGATCGAGCCGGGCGTCAGGTCCATCTGGCGGATCCGGTCCGCCGGGGTCGGCGCGCCGGGCTTCTGCGCGCCGCTCTGCCAGTCCACGTGGATCGCTTCGATGGCTTGCAGGCTGACCACCACGGTGCGATCCACCGGTGTGCCGGTCTTTTCCAGGATGCCGGCGATGCGGAACGGCTGGTCGTTGTGTTCGCTGAAGGAGGCAAGCCCGTGCGCCACCACGATCGGGTCCCCCAGGCCGTAGCCCAGTGCGGCCGCAACGTCGGCGCCGATCACCGCGTCGTAGAGATCGCCCAATCCGGCCCCCTCCGCAAAGGCCAGATCGCGGCCGCCGCGGTATTTGTAGCGGGTGAAAAACGCCCCGGTTGTGCCCATGACACGGAATTGCCGGTGGCTGTCGCCCAGCGAGATTGGCACGATCCAGTCCACCTCGGGGCGGGCGGCGATGTCCTGATAGCTCTGCCAGGTGACATTGTTGGTGGCATTGCCGATGCGGAAGACCGAATAGAGCAGCAGCTGCACAGAGCCGGTGCGCGCTCCGGCAATGAGGTCGGTGCCGGAGATCGTGTCGGTAAAACTGGCCCGTGCCCCGGTGCGCACCTTCTCGACTCCCAGGAACAAGGCCACCGATAGGGCAATGGCCAGGATGGTCAGCGTCACGGTGAGCGCACGGGCGGCAAGCGAAGCGATGGCAAGGCGCAGGATCATGCGGCGTCCTTCCGGGTTTCGGCGATGTCGCCCAATTGCAGAACGCGGTTGAACCTTCCGCCGAGCCGCGGGTCATGGCTGACCATAAGAAGCGAGGATCCGGCCTGCTCCACCTGTTCGAAAAGCAGCGCCAGAAAGGCGTCCTGCGCCTCGGCATCCAGAGCCGAGACAGGTTCATCGGCGATGATCAGCGGCGGCTGGCCGATCAGGGCACGGGCCACCGCCACACGCTGCTGCTGACCGGTGCTGAGCCGCCCGGCTGGCGTGGTCAGCACATCCGCCGGCAGGCGCAGGCGATGGCAGAGCCGCTCTGCTTCGGCTGCCGGATCGCCAGCGCGCTGTCGCCGGGCGGGTGCAAACTGAAGCGGCAGCAGGATATTGTCCAGCACGCGGGCATAGGGAAGCAGGTTGAATTGCTGGAAGATGACGCCGATGTGTTCGCCGCGGAACCTGTCGCGCGCGCCAGGACGCAGGCCGGCCAGGCTGGTGCCGCCGATCTCGATCCGTCCGCTTTGGGCGGCAACAAAACCGCAGATCAGTGACAGCAGCGTGGATTTACCCGATCCGCTGGATCCCAGAAGCATCACGGTTTCCCGCGGCGACAGTTTCAGCCGAGGGATATCCATGGCAAAGGAGGATTTTCCGGGGTAGCGGAACCGGACGTCCTCCATCAGAAGGGGCAGCGGCGCGGCGGTCATGGATCAGTTTATCCCGCCGGTTTTCAGCACGCGGCTGCCGCGTTCCACGTCAAAGCCACGGGCACCGGCACCATCGATGATCTGCACCTGAAGTTTCTCTGCGTTCGGGAAGGTTTCGAAATAGTCGAAACGGATCTCGGTCAGCGCCGACGGGGTGTCGCAGTGCAGTGCGTATTCGGCGTGGAATTCACTATGTTCGGCTTCGCTTGCATCATGGCCGAGATCATCATGGTCATCTTCGCCTGCGTGTTCTTCTTGGCCGTGATCGTCGTGGTCTGCATGATCATCGTGATCATCGTGATCATCGTGATCCTCATGCCCGTGTTCCTCGTGTTCCTCCCCGCCATCCAAAAGCGCGGCCATCACGTGCTCGACTTCGCAGCCGGCGGCTTCCGGCAGGACAAACAGCGCCAGCGGGTCGGCGAGCTGTTTTTCGGCCTCGGCTATCGCTGCCTTGTCTGCATCGCTTTCGGCCGCGTGTTCGAACCCGGTGATGTCCGCCCCGGGGGCCTCAAACCCGATGGAGACATGTTCGCCCTCCACTGCGATCATCAAGGTGCCCGTGCCGTGCACGTGGCTGTCCGCGCTGCGGGTTTCTGCAAGGGCGGGGAGGGCTGTCATCGACAGCAGAATTGCGAGAGGAGAGAGTTTGGTCATTGGGGCACCGTGTCTGCAGCCTCCGCTGAACGCCGGAGGGAAAAAATTGC
>CAJXHQ010000376.1 GCA_913054485.1 uncultured Paracoccaceae bacterium | reverse complement strand
TCAACAAATCCAACGCGGCGGCCTATGCGGTGGTGTCCTACCAGACCGCCTGGCTGAAGGCGAACCACCCGGTGGAGTTCATGGGCGGCGTCATGAACTGCGATATCCACCTGACGGATAAGCTCGCGGTTTACTTCGAGGAGGTCCGAAAAGGCCTCGGCCTGCCCTATGTTCCCCCTTGCGTGAACCGCTCCGAACCCACCTTCAACGTGGTGAACGGCGAATTGGTTTATGCGCTTGGCGCGCTGAAGAACGTCGGCCTGGAAGCCATGCGGCTGGTGACGGACGCGCGGCGCGAAGACGGCGTGGACAAGCCCTTTGCCACCATTTTCGACTTTGCCCGCCGGGTGGATCTGAAAAAGGTCGGCAAACGCCCGCTGGAGATGATGGCCCGTGCCGGCGCCTTTGATCAGCTCGACCCCAACCGCCGCCGCGTCTTTGAAAGCCTCGAGGCGCTGGTGGGCTATTCCGCCGCCATCTTTGAACAAAAGAACAGGTATCGCTGTTCGGCGAGGCGGGCGATGATCTGCCCGAACCGCGCCTGGCCTCGATGCCCGACTGGCTGCCCGCTGAACGGCTGAGCGAGGAATTCAAGGCGATCGGCTTCTACCTGTCGGGCCACCCGCTGGACGATTACATGGCGGCGCTTAAGCGCAAGAAGGTCAACACGCTGGACGAGGTGATGGTCAAGGCAGAGCGCGGGCCCTACATGGCCAAGATGGCCGGGGTCGTGGCCGGCCGGCAGGAACGCAAATCTGCGCGCGGCAACCGTTTTGCCTTTGCGCAGCTGTCAGACACCACCGGGGCGTTCGAAGTCACGCTGTTTTCCGAAGTGCTGGAAAAGAGCCGCGAATTTCTGGAAACTGGTGCAAAGGTGGTGATCACGGCCGAAGCCACGATGGAAAGCGACCAGCTGAAACTTCTGGTGCGCTCGGTCGGACCGATTGACTCGATGGTGGCAGACGCAGGCTCAAGCTGCTTGCGCGTTTATATCAACGACGCGGCCGCCATCGGCACCGTGGCCAATGTGCTGGAAATCGCCAAGCAGGCCGCGCGCAACGCCAGCCGCGGCGAGGTGCTGATGTACCTGCAGGATCCGACATTGCCCGGGGACGTGGAACTGGACCTCGGCCAGCCGTTCCCGGTGAACCCGCAGATCAAAGGCGCGCTGAAATCGCTGGAAGGCGTGCTCGACGTCGAGGAGATCTGATCCGGCGCAATCCGCAGCCGCCAAGGCCTTAACGCGGTTAAGAATCTGCGTTCAAGCGACTTCCAAGGCGCTTGTCACCTCTGCGGCGGCAGATCAGTGATCCGGGCCCCGGCGGGCACCAGGCTGTTCATCCGCTCCAGATGTTCGGGCAGGCAACGGGTCAGGAAGTCGTATTTTTCCACCGCGTGGGCGCGCGCCGCCGGGCCAAGGTGCGCGTAACCGGCCGGGTTCGCCAGCACATCCACCACCTGATCCGCCAGTTTGCCTTGATCGAAGAAATCAGTCAGCAGCCCGGTTTCGCCGTGGGCGATTGCCTCGCGGACCGGGGGCACGTCGGATGCCACCACCGTCGCCTGCATCGCCATTACCTCGATCAGCGACCAGCTGAGCACGAAGGGCATCGACAGGTAGATGTGGCAGCGTGAGAGCTGGATTATCTGCTGGAAACTTTCGTAAGGAACACGGCCGAGGAAATGCACCCGGCTCCAATCCAGGTCCGCGCCGACCTCGGCTTCCATCTCTGCCCGCAACCCGCCTTCATGCTGGCTTTCGCGCCCGTAGGAGACCTCATTCCCGCCGATGATCAGCACCCGCGCCTTGGGACGCTCGCGCAGGATCTGCGGCAGGGCGCGCATGAAGATATGGAAACCCCGCGCGTGTTCAAGGTTGCGCGCCATGTAGGTGAAAATCTCATCCTCGCGGGTCAGCGGATGGTCCAGCCGGCCGAGATTGAGGCTCACATCCGGATCCGGCTTCAGGATGTCCGTGCGGATGCCGTCATGACAGCAGTAGAACTTGGAATGGAAGCTTTCCGGAAAGGTGTTCTGCTGCCACTGCGTCGGCACATGGCCCAGGTCCACAGTCTGGATCGAGGCAAACGGCACCGCGTTGCGTGCATGCATCAAAAAGGGCGTATGCGCGCTGACCTTTTCAGCCGGATCAAAGCCGACCAGCCCGCCGGTTGCACGATAGAAATATTCGAAAAAGCCGATTTGCGGCACATCCGGCCAGATTTCCTTCATGAACAACAGCTCGCCCCAGCCGGTGTGGCCGAGGATGATATCCGGCTTAAAACCGTGTTCAACCTCCAGCTGCCGGGCTGCCATGGCAGCGCCAAAACCAGCCCCTGACGCCTCTTCCCAGACCTTGGAGAGACCATAGGCTTCAGCCGAAGGGCGGTGGTGCGGCTTATAGGTGACGGTCTTCACGCCCTTGATATTCGGAGCAGACCCGCGCTGGGTCAGGAACACCAGCTGGTGCTGGCCTTGGGCGGCCAGCCATTGGATCAGCTCGCGGTATTGGCCGGGCATGTTTTGATGCACGAAGAGTATTTTCACGGCAAACCGACCCTTATGTCAAAGAGGCACGCTGCCCCTGCGGCTGCGCCAAAGTGCTGAAATTCATTCCAGTATGAATAAGCCAGGCGGTTTCGCGGCGCAATTGCCGCTGACACTGCAGCGGTGGCAGCTATCCGGAATTTTTGAATATTCCGGCCCGTCTTCCGCGCCGGCAAACGGAAAACGGCGCCAGCGTTTCCGCTGGCGCCGCCTTGTTTTCAGTATCGCTCAGCTCAGCCGATGATCGCGTTCAGCGCCGCAGAGGGGCGCATTACGGCTGCGGTCTTGGCCGCATCGGTGCGGAAATAACCGCCCAGATCAGCGGGCGCGCCCTGAACTGCGGCGATCTCTGCCAGGATCTGGTCTTCCTTGGCGGCCAGATCGGCTGCGATGGGCGCAAAATGTGCTGCCAGTTCGGCATCGTCACCCTGTGCGGCCAGGGCTTCGGCCCAGTAGCGGGCGAACCAGTAGTGGCTGTCGCGGTTGTCCGGCTGACCAACTTTACGGCTGGGCGAGCGGTTGAAGTCCAGGATGCCCTGGGTCGCGGCTTCGGCTGCGGCGCCGATGACGCCGGCCTTGGCATTGCCCTTGCTGTCGGCCAGGAAGTTGAAGCTTTCCCCCAGCGCGCAGAACTCGCCCATGGAGTCCCAGCGCAGGTGGTTTTCTTCCACCAGCTGCTGCACGTGCTTAGGAGCGGAGCCGCCGGCACCGGTTTCAAACAAACCGCCGCCCTGCATCAGCTTCACGATCGACAGCATCTTGGCCGAGGTGCCCAGTTCCAGGATCGGGAACAGGTCGGTCAGGTAGTCGCGCAGCACGTTGCCGGAAATGGCGATGCTGTCCTTGCCTGCGGTGATGGTCTTCAGCGACTGGGCAGTTGCCTCACGCGGGGCCATGATCTGGAACTTGTCGGCAACACCAGCGGCTTCCAGGACGGGCTTCACATATTCGATCAGCTGCGCGTCATGGGCGCGGGCCGCGTCCAGCCAGAAGATCGCTTCGGAACCGGTCAGGCGCTGACGGTCCATTGCCAGCTGGATCCAGTTCTCGATCGGGGCCTTCTTCACGGTGCAGGAGCGCCAGATGTCGCCGGTTTCCACGTCGTGGGAGTGCAGCGTCTCGCCATTGGCCAGAACGATTCGGATCTGGCCTTCGCCCGGTGCCTCGAATGTGGTCGGGTGGGAGCCGTATTCCTCGGCCTTCTGCGCCATCAGGCCGACGTTGGCGACGGAGCCCGCGGTGGTCACATCCAGTGCGCCATTGGCTTTGAAGAAGTTGATGGTCTCGTCATAGACGGTGGCGTAGCAGCGATCGGGGATGACGCAGTTGGTGTCGCCCTTGTCGCCGTTCTGGTCCCAGCCCTTGCCGCCGGCGCGGATCACGGCCGGCATGGAGGCATCGATGATCACGTCGGACGGAACATGCAGGTTGGTGATGCCCTTGTCGCTGTCGACCATATACATGTCGGGGCGCTCACCGGTCACGGCCTCAATGGCGGCCATGATGTCGGCGTTGTCTTTCACACGGTCGAGCAGGTCGCCGAGCCCCGAGTTCGGGTTCACGCCCAGTGCGTCCAGCTCAGCGCCGAACTTCTCGAACACCGGGGCCAGCCAGGCCTTCACGGCATAGCCGAAGATGATCGGGTCGGAGACCTTCATCATGGTGGCCTTCATGTGCAGCGAGAACA
>CAJXHQ010000375.1 GCA_913054485.1 uncultured Paracoccaceae bacterium | reverse complement strand
AACAGGCGGATGCAGACCGGCAGGCCAGCCATGATGCGGAACAGCTCGCGGAAGTCGTCACGCTGCATCGGCAGAAGCCGCGCCAGCACCGCAGCGCGGCCCGATGGCGTTTCGGCAAAGATCATCTCGCGCATCACCGTGAGGCGGCCAGGCTCAAAGAACATGTGTTCGGTGCGGCACAGCCCGATGCCCTGCGCATCAAAGTTGCGCGCCGTCTGAGCATCCTGCGGCGTGTCCGCATTGGCGCGGATGCCAATGTCGCGTTCGGCGTCGGCCCAGGCCATCAGCGTCTGGAAAGCACCGTCCTGTGCCGCCTCCAGCATGGCGGGCTGGCCGGCCAGGATCTGGCCCGTGCTGCCATCGATCGTCACAACATCGCCTGCCTTGAGAACCCGGCCGTCCGCCGCCACCAGCTCCTTGCGTTTGGAATGAAACTTCATCGAAGAGGCCCCGACGATGCAAGGCAGGCCCAGGCCACGGCCGATCACCGCCGCGTGGCTGGTCATGCCGCCTTTTTCGGTCAGCACGCCAGCGGCGGCATGCATGCCGCGGATATCCTCGGGCGAGGTTTCCCGGCGTACCAGAATGCAGGGTTCATAGCGCGCGGCACTGGCCTGCGCCTCGTTGGCGGTAAACACCAGCTTGCCGGTGGCCGCACCGGGGCTTGCCGCAATGCCGGTGCCGATCACGTCGCGCGCGGCCTCCGGGTCGACCTGGCGGTGCAGCAGCTCGTTCAGGGAATGCGCATCGATCCGCATCACCGCCTCCTGCGAGGGAATGACGCCGTCTTTGGCCAGCGCCACCGCGATCCGCACCGCAGCGCGCGCCGAGCGTGCCACACGCACCCCATCAAGGATATGCAGGGTGCCGTTCTGGATGACGAACTCCACCTGCATCTCTTCGCGCAGGCGCTGGCGCATCAGGGCGGCGTGGACCTTCAGATCCGCGAAGGCTTCAGGTGCCTGTTCCTCCAGCGAGGGGCCGCGATCGTCTTTTTCCAGAAACAGCGCCGCCGAGCCCGCGCCCAGCGCGTCACGCCCCTGCGACTGGCTGAGGTAACGCCCGGTAATCTGCGGCACGCCAGTGGCGGAATCCACCAGCTGCAAAACGCCCGAACCGCATTCCCCCTGCCCCAGCCCCGGCACCATCTCCTGCACCACAAGGCCAAGCCCGGCATCCGCAGGCGCGCCCTTGGCCTGCCGCAGCAGCCGTGCCGAGGTGCCCTCCCAGGCGCGCGCCATAGAGCGCAGCACAGCCGCCAGCTGCTCGCCCGGATCCTGCGGGAAACGCTCGTCGCTCTCGGCCTCATAGGCGTGCAGCAGCTCGCCCAGAGCTTCCGGTCCGCCGTCTTCGACATCTTCAAACACATCCGGGTCCAGCCGCGCCACGTGCACTGCGTAAGACTGCACAAAGCGCATATAGAGCGAGGCCCCTGCCTCGCGGCCCAGCGTGTCGCAGAGATCAATGAACCGGGCGTCGTTCATTCCGACATTCAACACCGCGCCGGGGCCGCCCCAGTCAGGGTCCTCCGAGGAAGGACGCACGCAGAGCAGCGCATTTGAAGGGAATTCGGCAAGGATGCCGGCAATATCGGGCAGTTCACCCTCGGCAATCCGGTGCACCGCGTCAAAGGACAGCGCCACCGTGCGCGGCACCGGCAGGTCCAGCCGCACCAGCCGCTGCAGGCATTTCGCGCGCCCGCCATGCGTATCAACCGCGATCGGCGCGGTCTCGGTGATCAGCGTGGCCAGCGGGGTCTCTTGCATGTCTTTCTGCACTGCAGCGCTCCTTCGTTGTCAAGCACCATAAGGCGGCAGCGCAAAGCTTCAAGGGTCATGCGGACGCAGGGCACCCTGGGGCAAAGAAAAACCGGCCTTTTCAGATGAAAAGGCCGGTGCCTCCGGCGGGGAGTGAGGCCCGTCTTGGAAACCGTCCGGGGGACGGTTTCAGGGCTGAAGGGGCGGAGCCCCGGAAAAGAAGAAGGCTCAGCCTTCCACCTTGGTGAGGTCGGCCACCTGGCCGCACACGCTGCGGATCTGGCCGAGCAGGTTCAGGCGGTTGCGGCGCACGATGTCGTTCTCCGCATTGACCTGCACCGCCTCGAAGAAGGCATCGATCGGGGCGCGGAGTGCGGCCATGCCGCCCATGGCGGCCGCGAAATCTTCGGCCTCGATGGCCGAAGAGATCGCACCCCCGTTTGCGGCGAGCGCCTCGAACAGGGCTTTCTCAGTGTCGTCCTCGGCGAATTTCACATCCGCGCCGTAGGAGTATTCGACGCCGTCTTTGTCCTCCGCCTGGCTCAGGATGTTGTTGGCACGTTTGAAACCCTGCAAGAGGTTGGTGCCATCTTCGGACTTCATGAAGTCTTCGAGCGCACGGGCGCGTTTCACCAGCAGGGTAAGGTCATCATTTCCAGCCATGGCAATGCAGGCGTCGATCACGTCGTGGCGGATGCCCTGATCGCGCAGGAAGACTTTCAGACGGTCGTGGAAGAAAGAGAGGAGATCGCGCGACACATCCGGCAGGCTGGCTTCCAGATCCTGCATGTGCTGGGGCAGATCGCCGTCGAAAGCATCTGCAACAGTGCGCAGGGCAGACCCGAAGACGCCGTGTTCGGCAATCTCGCTCAGCAAATCGCGCATCAGCCCCGCCGAGACCTCGTCATCGCCATTCTGGGCGATCTCGTGACGCAGGAGCTGACCGTCAAAGAAGCGGTCCAGCGGCAGGCGGGCGTTGTTTTCCAGCACCAGACGGGTCACACCCAGCGCGGCACGGCGCAGGGCATAGGGGTCCTTGGAGCCGGTGGGTTTCTCGTCGATGGCCCAGAAGCCGGTGAGCGTGTCCAGCTTATCGGCCAGCGCCACGGCAACCGATACCGGCGCGGTGGGCACGTCGTCGGACGGGCCGAGGGGCGAGTAGTGTTCCTCGCAGGCCTCTGCGACCTCCTGCGGCAGGCCTGCGGCCTCGGCGTAGTAACGCCCCATCAGGCCCTGCAGCTCGGGGAATTCATAGACCATTTCGGACGACAGATCCGCCTTGGCGACGCGGGCGGCCTGTTCGGCCAGATCGGCATCGGCACCCACGGCAGGCGCAATCTCGCGCGCGAGGGCCGCGATCCGGTCAATCCGCGCAGCCTGAGTGCCCAGCTTGTTGTGGAAGGTCACGTTGGACAGCGCTTCAGTCCAGGTCTCCATACCGGCCTTGGCGGTGCGCAGGTCGTTCTCCCAGAAGAATTTCGCATCGGCCAGACGCGCGGACAGGACCTTCTGGTTGCCCGCCAGAATGGTCGCGCCATTGTCCGCTGTTTCGCGGTTGGCGACGGTCACAAAGCCTTCGATACGGCCCGTCTTGGGGTTTTTGACCGAGAAGAACTTCTGGTGTTCCTTCATTGAGGTCTGCAGCACCTCGGGCGGCAGCTCCAGGAATTCATCGTCGATGCGGCCCATCAGCACCACCGGCCATTCAACCAGCCCGGCAACTTCGGTCAAAAGGCCCTTGTCCTCGACCACTTCCAGCCCTTGGGCAAAGGCCTGATTGGTGGCATCCTGCCAGATCGCTTCAGCGCGTTCCGCCGGATCCAGCATCACAAAGGCGCGTTTCAGCTGGGTGGCGTAGTCCTCGAAGCTGTTGACCGCAATAGCGTCCGGCGCGTGGAAGCGGTGGCCGCGGGTCTGGTTGCCGGAGGCGATGCCGTCGATGTCCAGCGGCACCACCGTGCTGCCAGCCTCATCCGTGAGCACAGCAAGGATGGAATGCAGCGGGCGGACCCAGCGCAGGGAGCCAGCACCCCAGCGCATGGATTTGGGCCAGGGGAAGTTGCGGATGGTGTCTTCCAGCACTTCGGCAATGATTTCCGCCGCCGGGCGGCCGGGCTTTTCGATCAATGCGAAATACACATTGCCTTTGGGTGTCTCGCGCTCCTCCAGCTGATCGCGGGTGAGGCCCGCACCGCGCAGGAAGCCCTCGATGGCCTGGCCAAGGCGCAGGACCGCATTCTCGAGCGTCTCGAGCGCGCCAAGGTGATGGACAACTGTGGGCCGAAGCTCAACGAGGAGCGTGATGCGGAGTACTGGTTAGCCCAGCCGGGTGCGCCGAAGGCCAAGCTGGACAACGAGAAGCCCAAGGGCGAGACCATCGCCTACGACGAGCTGCTCAAGAGCTGGAAGGAGTAATCGTGACTGGCGCGACACTGCGCCATCGAACAGCCTGCTGAAAGGCTGCAGCAACGACAACGCCCCT
>CAJXHQ010000374.1 GCA_913054485.1 uncultured Paracoccaceae bacterium | reverse complement strand
CGGCAAGCTGGTCAAAGGCATGGGCGGCGCGACGGACCTGGTGGCCGGTGTCGGCCGCGTCGTTGTCGTGATGGATCACGCCAACAAGCACGGCCAGTCCAAAGTTCTGAAGGAATGCACCCTGCCGCTGACCGGCAAAGGGGTGGTGGACCGCATCATCACCAACTACGGCGTGCTGGACGTGGTCGAGGGCGGTCTGAAGATCGTCGAGACTGCAGAAGGCGTCACCGAAGAAGAGCTGCGCGCCGCCACCGAGGCGACCATCGTCGGCTGATCCGGCCAGCGCAAGCGTCAATTGAAAGGCCCGCCTGACTGTCAGGCGGGCCTATTTTGTTGCTCCCCAGTGGCGCTTATTTCCCGGTCCGCCGCCGCTCCTTCGCGACGCCGATGAACAGCGACACACACATCAGAACCAGCACGATGGCAAAGGGAAAACCGGTGGCAATCGCCGCTGCCTGCAGAGCGCCAAGGCCGCCGCCCAGCAGCAGCACGATGGCAATCGCGCCCTCCAGGATGCACCAGAACACCCGCTGTGCCGTCGGCGCGTCGGTCTTGCCGCCCGCAGTAATAACATCAATCACCAGCGAGCCGGAATCCGAGGAGGTGACAAAGAACACCACCACCAGGATGATCCCGATCAGCGACAGGATGCCGGTCAGCGGGAAGGCCTCGAACATGGTGAACATCTTCAGCTCAAGGGCTGCCTCCTGCAGCGCGCCGCCGGCGCCCGTCATCACCTGGTCGAGGGCTGCGCCGCCAAAGACGCTCATCCACAGCGCCCCGACGAGGGTCGGGATGATCAGCACGCAAAAGACAAACTCGCGGATCGTGCGCCCGCGCGAGATGCGGGCGATGAACATGCCGACAAAGGGCGACCAGCTGATCCACCAAGCCCAGTAAAAGGCGGTCCAGCCCTGCAGGAAATTTGTGTCGTCGCGGCCTGTGATGCCCGAAAGTGCGGGCAGGTTCACAGCATAAGACCAAAGGTTGTCGAAGAAGCCGGTCAGGATCGCCAGCGTCGGGCCCACGATGGCCACCAGCAGCAGCAGCACAGCCGCGAGGATCATGTTCAGCTCGGACAGACGCTTCACCCCCATGTCGAGCCCCGCCACAACCGAGACCAGCGCAAAACCCGTGATCAGAACGATCAGCAGCACCTTCATCCCATCACTCACCGGCACATCAAACAGGTAGTTCAGCCCGGCCAAGGCCTGGCTGGCACCAAGCCCCAGAGAGGTGGCCAGGCCAAATATGGTGGCAAAGACCGCCAGCACGTCGATGATATGGCCCAGCGGGCCCCAGGTGGCCTCTCCGAACAGCGGGTAGAAGACCGAGCGCATGGTCAGCGGCAAGCCGCGGTTGTAGCTGAAGAAGGCCAGCGCAAGCCCCACAACGGCGTATACGGCCCAAGGATGCAGCCCCCAGTGGAACACGGTGGCCGCCATCGCCAGATCGCGCGCGGCCTCCGGATTGTCTGCGGCTGCGCCCAGTGGCGCCCAGTCGGTGCGCATTCCATCTTCCACCGCGGTGCCGCCGATGGAGGCGCCGTAATGCGAGATCGGCTCTGCCACGCCCCAGAATACCAGCCCGATGCCCATGCCGGCCGCAAACAGCATGGCAAACCAGCCGGCGTAGCTGTAATCGGGCTTGGCCTCTGCCCCGCCCAGCCGGATCGCGCCGTAGGGGGTGACGATCAGGAACAGCGAGAACAGGACAAAAATGTTGCCCGCCGCCATGAAGACCCAATCGAAGCGGCTGGTCAGCGCCGGGCGCAGCCAGCCAAAGAAACTTTCGGCCTGCTCCTGGAACACCAGCGAGAAGAACACAAAGGCAATGATGGTCAGCGCAGAGACTGCAAAAACCGGGTTGTGAATGTCCAGTCCGAAGATCTGGATATTGTCGTTGCCGGCCTTGTAGCCGGAGGCTTTGGTATCTGACATGTCATTTCCTCGTTACTCTCACCTCAGCAGATGCGCCCGTTTGCTGGTGCAGGCCGGGCAGGATGCGCCTTTTCTGCCGATCCATGCGTCAGCGCCGGGCGTCGTGCCCCGTGGTGGTTCTGCTGGTAGAGCAGGCCCGTACTGCCCGGCGCTCGGCGCATATTGTGGACGCAATGCCCGGTCTCCCCGTCCCGCGGCGCGGCGGGGTGATCATGGGGCCCGCAGGCTTCGGCATTGGACAGCCGGTTGCGCCGCTCCCAGCTCTTGCCGCCATCCTCGGTTGCAAGGACCCCGGCGGCGGAGATCCCGGCCCCGATCTTCTGTGCATTGCCGGGATCAGAGACACTGGTGTGCAGCATCAGACCCGCGGCACCCGGGTTCCAGCTCCGCGCCGAAGAATGGCCGGCCAGTGGCTCCACCTCCTGCCAGCTCTGCCCGCTGTCCCGGCTGGCCAGCAGCCGCGCGCGTTTGGCGCCGGCATAAAGCGTGCCATGGGCATAATGCAGCGACCAGACCTGCGAGAAGGCGTCCCCGAAGGGCAGCGGGTCATCGCTCCAGCCGGTCATGGCAGCGAAGTCCGGATCCTTTGCCGCCCAGTCGTCCTGCGTGCCCCTGGTCAGCCGCGCCGCCTCCCAGGCCGCGCCGCCGTCTTGCCACCGCCAGACGCCGGCGCCGTTCCAATCACCGCCACCGCCAGCCCAGAGTGTGCCGGACTGCGCATCGCCGATGACGTAATTAATCGGCCAGCCTTCGCAATACGGGCCGGAAACGGTCCAGCCCTTGCGGCTTGCTGAGCCGCGGATCAGGAACACGCCTTTGGTGGTGCCAATCAGAAGTGTCGTGCCATCTGCGCGCATCTCCGGCCCTTCCTTTCCTAAAGCTGGAAGGTAGCCCGGAAAGCAGCCGCGGCTATTTCATGCCCTGGAAGACGCAACCGTCGCTCAGCAGCAGCGGCGGCGTTTTGCAGAGCCCGCTGGCGGTTTGATAGGCCGCAAGAACCTTGGGCACATAGCTGCGGGTTTCCGGATAAGGCGGCACGCCGCCGTGTTCGCGCACCGCGCCTTCGCCTGCGTTATATCCTGCCAGAACCAGCAGAGGGTCGCCGCCAAACTCGCCCATCAGCCAGTCAAGATAGGCAATGCCGCCCTTGATATTGGCCACGGGCTCCAACGCGTCCGCGACGCCGAAACGGGCGGCGGTGTCCGGCATCAGCTGCATCAGCCCCTGTGCGCCCGCCCCGCTCACCGCGTCCGGCGCGCCGCTGCTCTCCACTGCAATCACCGCCAGCGCCAAGGCCGGAGAGACCTCTGTGCCTATGCTGGAGATCAGGATATCGGTGCCGCGCTCCGAAACGATCTGCTGCAGCAGCTGCAGGCGCGGAGCGGAGACATTGCCCATTTGCAGCGCCAGAAGCGCCCCGTCCAGCCGCCCGGGGCCGGCCGCGTCCGGGGTCTCCGCGATCCGGTCCCAGAACCAGCCATAGGCGGCCGGATCCGGCACGCCGGGGACAGCAGCGGGCAGCACCGGTGCCGGTGTTTCGCCGCCGGGGCTGATCTGCACCGTGATTCTGGGACCGCTGCCTGCCTTGGGCGGTTTGACGCGTTTGGCTTCGAATTCCGGAAAAGGCGCAGGCTGATCGGCGCTGGCGGGTGCGGGGATCGTGGCAATTGCCGCTGAAATTATCGCTGCTGTAACGCGCATGACGGAGAAACCCGGGTTTTCGTTTACTTCGCTGCAATGATTCCGCCGGATTTGCCCGAATTGCCATGCCAATCTGGGCGTTTTCGCCACATTCCCTGCCCATTGCCGCAGCCCGGCCACGCAGACTGACCGGGTGAAATATATTTTCTCATTAAAAATCAATGGCTTACCCAAATTCCTGCCAAATAGTTAAAATGCGGCTCCAAATTCCCGATTCCGGCCCAAATCCTGCCACGCTCCACTGGCTATATATCCGCATACCAAGTCGGGCATGAGCGACGCAGGAGAGAGCAAGCTCAGGTTAGCGCGGCAAGGTGTGAGACCAAACTTTGAGATCCTTGGAGGGACTTACCATGATCAAATTCATCAAGAACATCAAAAACTTCCGCGAAGACGAATCCGGTGCCGTGACCGTTGACTGGGTTGTGCTGACCGCAGCCGTGGCCGCCCTGGGCGGCGTTGCATACACTTCGATCTCCGCAGGTGTCGACAGCCTGGCAGACACTGCAGAAGCCTCGCTGGGCGCGGCAGCGGTTACTGTCAACCTGGGCTCCCAGCCGACCGAGTAATGACGGCCTGAACGGCTGACATTCAGGCGGGCCGCCTGCCCCCCC
>CAJXHQ010000373.1 GCA_913054485.1 uncultured Paracoccaceae bacterium | reverse complement strand
ACGATTTCACGCAGCGCTCGCGGCGGTTTTACCGGACATTCACCGCCTCAGCCCTAGTGTCATAGGGGTAGAGAATGTCCGGAGACTGCCATGCAAGACAGAAAACTGCCGCAACCCACCGACCTCACCAATGCCGCCGTGTCCTTCCTTGGCGTCAGCCTGGTCTGGGTCTTTTTCGTCGTCTGGGCGCTGTTCGGAATGGTGCCCGTCCTGGTGCTCGCGGTGCTGCTGAACCATCTGATCAGCCGCCTGGACGTGCGCCTGAACGGCTGATCAGCTGCCTGCAACCACCCCGGCCGCCGCTTCCAGGGCGCCGCTGCCGTGCGCAATGCCGAGCGCTTTGAGCCCGGCATCGATCCCGCCGAGCATCCCCATGATCATCTGGCCGTTCACATGGCCCATATGCCCGAGCCGGAAGAACCCGTGCCAATCCGGCGAAGTGTCCGGCGCCAGCCCCAGCCCGATCCCCAGCGTCAGGCCGAGCTGCTGCTCGGTCCACTCGCGCAGCCGTGTGCCGTCCGGTGCCGCCAGCCCCAGCGAGGTCACCGCATGGGAGCGCAACGCCGGATCCGCAACGTTGAGCCTCATGGTCCCTTCTGTCCCCCAGGCTTCGCAAGCCGCCCAGACGGCGCGCGCCAGCCGTTCGTGCCGCGCCCAGACATTCCCGATGCCTTCCGCGTGGATCAGGTCCAGCGCGGCGCGCAGGCCATAAAGATGGTGGGTCGGTGCTGTGCCGCCGAAATACTGATAAAAGACCTGCGGATCCGAGCGCAGCGACCAATCCCAGTAGCGGCTGACCCGCTCCACTTTCTTGCGCGCCGCGGCGGCCTTGGCGTTGAAAAAGACAAAGCTCATGCCCGGCGGCACCATCAGCCCCTTCTGGCAGGCAGTAACCATGACGTCGACGCCCCAGGCATCCATCTCGAACCGGTCGCAGCCAAGCGAGGCAATGCAATCCGCCATCAGCAGCGCCGGGTGACCCAGGTCGTCCAACAGCGCGCGCAAGGAAGGGATATCATTGCGGATCGAGGTGGAGGTATCGGTATGCACCGCCAGAACCGCCTTGATGCGCCCGCCGCTGTCGGCCTTGAGGGCGGCGGCGATGCGCTCCATGTCCCAGGGCGCCTGCAGACCGTGGTCGATGATCTGCGTCTCCAGCCCCAGGCCATCCGCCATGTCGGCCCAGCCGAAAGCAAAACGGCCGCAGGCGGGCACCAGCACCCTGTCTCCCGGCGCCATCACGTTGGACAGCGCCGCCTCCCAGGCCCCGTGTCCGTTGGAAATGTAGATCGCCGCATTGCCATCCGTGCGGGCAACGGCCTTCAGGTCCGACATCATGCCCGGCATCATCTCCACCAGCTCACCGGCATAGATGTTCGGCGCCGCCCGGTGCATCGCCTGCAAAACCGCTTCCGGCATCACCGAAGGTCCGGGAATGGCCAGGTAGCCGCGCCCGGCGGCAAGGGGGTAGGTGTCACTCATGTCTGTCGCGCCTTGTTGATCTGCCCGGCCGGTGCGGGCCGCAGTTGCCCGGCCTTTCCTTGGCGCTACCCTAACCGCGCGCGGAGCGCCGTCAATCGCCTGCATAGCGGTCCATCGGTGCAGAAAGCTTGCGCCGGCTGGCCTGCCTGCTTAAATGGCGCGGGCATGCGCTGAAACGCTTGCAAGACCCTGAATTCTTCTTGAAAGCCGCCTGTATGAGCCAGCCACCCAAGTCCTCCCGCGAACTTCTGTCGTGGCTTTGGCAGGGCTACCTGCGCCATTACATCGGCATTCTCGGCATCGCTGTTATCTTCATGATCCTTGAAGGCGCCACCGTCGGCGCGCTGGGATATATGATGCAGCCGATGTTCGACCTGGTTTTCGTCAACGGGAACACCACCGCGCTTGGCTGGGTGAGCTTTGCCTTCCTGATGATCTTTGTCATGCGTGGCGTTTCCAGCGTGACCCAGAAGGTGCTGCTCAGCAAAGTGCAGCAAAGCTCGGCCGCGCATCTGCGCAAGGACATGCTGGCGCGGCTGATCCGGCAGGATCCGGCCTTCCACCAAGTTCACCCGCCCGGTCTGCTGATCCAGCGGGTGCAGACGGATGTGAACGCCATCAACGCCGTCTGGACATCGGTGATCACCGGGGCCGGGCGCGACCTGATTTCCCTTTTTGCGGTCCTCGGCGTGGCCGTCAGCATCGACTGGCGCTGGACCGCCGTGATGCTGATCGCGGTGCCAATCCTGCTGCTGCCGATCTCCGTCCTGCAACGCTATGTGCGCAAACAGGCCACCCAGGCGCGCGATCTCGGCGCGGCGCTGGCCACCCGGCTGGACGAAGTCTTCCACGGCATGGTGCCGATTAAGCTGAACAGCCTGGAAGATTACCAGACAGGCCGGTTCAACGCCCACACTGACCGCTTTGTGAAGGCCGAGGTAAAGGCTGCTTTAGGCACCTCATCGATCTCTGGCATCACCGACATCATGGCCGGCGTCGGCTTCATGGCGGTGCTGCTATACGGCGGCAACGAGATCATCGCGGGTGAAAAGACCGTCGGCCAATTCATGAGTTTCTTCACCTCGATCGGCCTGTCCTTTGAGCCCATGCGCAGACTGGCCGCGATCAGCGGGATCTGGCAGGCTGCCGCGGCGGCGCTGGAACGGGTGAAGGAGCTGGTGGACGCGCCGATACTGCTGGTGTCGCCGGACGATCCCAAACCCGCCCCCGAAGGGCAGCCGGATGTCCTGTTGCGTGATGTGAAACTGTCCTACGGCGAGGCCGAAGTGCTGCGCGGGCTGACATTGGAAGCGGCAGCGGGTCAGACCACGGCCCTGGTCGGCGCTTCCGGCGCGGGTAAATCCACCATTTTCAACCTGCTGACCCGCCTGGCCGACCCGCAGGAAGGTACTGTTGAGATCGGCGGCGTGGCGGTGAAGGACATGGCACTGGGAGACCTGCGCGAACTGTTCTCGGTGGTGAGCCAGGAAGCGCTGCTGTTCGACGAGACGCTGCGTGAGAACATCCTTCTGGGCCGAACCGACGTGAGCGACGAGCGCCTGCAGGAAGTTCTGGACGCTCATGTCTCTGATTTTCTGCCCAAGCTGGAGCAGGGCCTGGAGACGCCGGTGGGTCCGCGCGGCTCGGCCCTGTCTGGGGGCCAGCGCCAGCGGGTGGTGATTGCCCGCGCGCTGCTGCGCGACACGCCGATCCTCCTGCTGGACGAGGCAACCTCGGCGCTGGACACCAAGTCTGAAAAAGTGGTGCAGCAGGCGCTGGACCGGCTGTCCGGCGGACGCACAACCATCGTGATCGCGCACCGGCTGTCAACGATCCGCAATGCCGGCAAGATCGTGGTGATGGACCGCGGGCTGGTGGCGGACCAGGGCACCCACGAGGAGCTATTGGAGCGTGGCGGCATTTATGCCGATCTCTACCGGCTGCAATTCCAGGACGGCAAGACTCTGGTGGATACCGCAGGCCTGGCGGCCCAGGCGCCCGTGCTTGCGTCAACCGAGCCCGGGCAATCCGGCTGGTTCCGCCGCCTTGCCCGCAAGCTGCTGGGCTGACGGCAGCAAGGGGGGGCTCCCGCCCCTTTGCGCCGCATCTGCGATGCGCCCCAAAGCCTCGGACCAAGCGCCGCGCTGGCGCGCGGCGCCGCCTCCGGCGGGAGTATTATAATAAAAGTGAATGGCGGCGTCAGCCTGCAGAGACGCCAGCCTCTGCAAAGGTTGCCATGCCGCTGTGGCAGGCCACGGCCCCTTTCAGAATCTGGATCGCCAGCGTCGCGCCCGTGCCCTCGCCAAGGCGCAGGCCAAGCTGCAGCAGCGGTTCCTTGCCCAGCTTCGCCAGAAGCGCTGCATGAGCGCCTTCGGCGCTCTGATGGCCCGCAACCGCATGATCGAGGGCTCCTGCAACGGTGTTTTCGAGGCAGGCGGCGGCTGCGCAGCAGATGAACCCGTCGAGAATCACCGGGATGCGCAGATGGCGGGCAGCGGCCATCGCTCCGGCCATGGCGGCAATCTCACGCCCGCCAAGGCAGGCCAGCGCGTCGATACCATCCTTGATTCCGCTTGCGTGCAGCGCAACGCCTTCGGCGACCACGCGGGTCTTATTGTCCAGCCCTGCGTCGTCAACGCCGGTGCCGCGGCCGGTCCAGTCCGCTGCTTCGCCGCCGAAAAGCGCGCAGGCAAGCGCCGCGGCCGGGGTGGTATTGCCGATCCCCATCTCACCCACAACCAGCAGGTCCGCAGTCGGGTCAACCGTGTTCCAGCCCGCCTTC
>CAJXHQ010000372.1 GCA_913054485.1 uncultured Paracoccaceae bacterium | reverse complement strand
CGCGGCAGGTGTGCACCTTGTCCCAGTCGAGCTTGTATTCCTGCCAGTTGTCCAGCGTCATGCCGCCCAGCATATCGGTCGGCGTCTCACCGCCTTCCGGGGCATCCATGTCAAAACCGGCCATCAGCGGGATGTTGATGATCTTGCCGTCGAGGTTCTCTTCGGCCTGGGCCAGTTCCTCATCCGTCAGCGGGCGCAGGGCGCCAGCGTCGTCGCGGCGGCCCACGGTGATGCCGATCACGTTCATGCCTGCGGCCTTGGCGGCGTCGATCAGGCCGGTGGCATAACCGCGGCCGAACAGCTCCCCAAAGAGGACAAAAGTGCCATCCTTGCCGAACAGGGTGTTTTCGGGGCGGGACGTGAGGGGGATCGATTGTTTCATCATAACTTTCCGCATGTGCTCATGTGGCGGGCAGCGCAGTGTTGCAGCCCTGATTTCCGTTCTCTTATCCGGCGCGCTCGGATCACGCAAATCCAGAAACCTATGTATCGGCAATAATAACCTGTCACCTGCGGCAATTGTGCCGCCTGGTCCGGTCTAGATATATCCTGCCGCCCCTGCTGCCAAGCCGGTTGTCCCGGGCCAGGTCAATTCAGCAGGGCTTTGCGCGCTGCCGCAAGCCGTGCTGCGTGTCCTGCCGCCCCTTCCGCGCCGGCTGCCAGCAGGTCCCGCGCTTCGCCGCCGCTGCCAGCCATGTCGTAGAGCTCGGCCGGTTCACCATCCTTCTGCACCAGCTTGTAGCGCGCATCCCGGATCGCCCAGCCAGTGGCCGCATTGCCCCGATGCGCCTGTTTGGAGAAATGTTCGGCATAGGCGTATTCCCGGCCCGCGGAGGCCGCGCCCTGCAGCACCGGCAGGAAGGAAACACTGTCCTCCGCACCCGAGGCGCGCCCCGCCAGCGCCAGCACCGTGGCATAGAGATCGGTGGCATTGACCAGCGCCTCAGACCGCCCCCGGGCTACGCCCGGCCCGCTCATCATCAGCGGCACCCTTGTGCCGCCATCGTACAGGCTGCCCTTGGCGTGGGAACGGCTGCCCGCCGCCCGGCCGAGCTGCCCAGGCGAGCCGTTATCGCCGATGAACATCACCACCGTATTGGCGCGGGCCTTGCGGTCCAGGCTGGCCAGCAAGCGGCCCATCTCACTGTCCAGCGCCTCCAGCGCGGCAAAGTAGTGTTTGCGCGGATCGCGCCGGATTGCCTCCTTGCTGGAGGCGAGATTGCCGAAGGTGTGCAGCGCCTGTGGCGGTGCATGGAAGGGGGTATGCGGTGCGGTATAGGCCAGCCAGAGGAACCAGGGGCTGTCTTGTGCCGCAGTCCAGCTGATGGCCTTATCTGTCAGCTCCGAAGTAATATAACCCTCGCGCCTGATGCGCTTGCCCTGCTCCGCTCCGGCCCAGCTGTAATAGTCCTTGCTGCCTCCCGATATTGGCCCGAAGTGATAGCCCGCCCCAAGCCGCGCGGGGTGGCCGAGATCCTTGCGGTCTGCGCTGAGATGCCATTTGCCGATCACCGCGGTGCTGTAGCCCGCCGCATTCATACCATCAAACAGCGAGATCTCGCGGTCCGAGAGCGTGACCCTGTTGTCCTTGCCGACCACCCCGCCGACACCGGTGCGGCTGCCATAGCGGCCGGTTAGCATCATCGCCCGCGTCGGCGAGCAGACGGGTGCCGCATAGGTGTTCTCCATCACCATGCCAGTGTTGCACAGGCTCTCCAGCACCGGCATACGCACCATGGAGGCGCCTTCCGCATGACAGGGACTGGCGTCCACCCCCATGTCATCGGCAATCACCAGCAGCACATTGGGGGCGGCCGCGGCGACCTGGGCGCAGCAGATGGCGGCGGCGGTGAGGATGGATTTCATGGCAGCGCTCCCTGTTGCTGGGAGGTGATACGCCGCGGCAGCCGGTTTCTGTCGCCCGTGTATATCAACACTTCCCGCCCCGCAGGGGCGCCTTGGGCACTGCCTGTGCCTGGCACGGGCAGTGGAAAAACAGAAAAGGCGGGCCAACGGCCCGCCTTTGCAATGCACCTGAAAAGGATCAGCCGCGGCCCTTCCAGGGCACCAGGATCCGCTCGGCCCATCGCATCAGCATATCGATGCCGAAGCCGATAACGCCGATCAGGATGATGCCCATAAGGACAATGTCGGTGTTCTGGAACTTGGACGCCACCATGATCATCATGCCGCCACCCGCTCCCGCAGCCACCAGTTCGGCAGCCACAACGGTGCCCCAGCAGACCCCCATCGCAACCCGCGCACCGGTGAAGATTTCCGGCAGCGAGTTCGGAACAATCACATGGCGCATGATCTGCGTCTTGCTGGCCCCGAGCGAATAGGCCGCATGCACCTTGGAGATCTTCACCCCCGACACGCCCGAGCGGGCCGCAATCGCCATGATCCAGAGTGCGGCGAGGAACAAGAGGATGATCTTGCCAGCCTCGCCGATCCCGGCCCAGATGATCACCAGCGGGATCAGCGCAAGCGGCGGGACGGGGCGCATGAATTCGACGATCGGATCAAACCAGCCGCGGAACCAGTTGGACAGCCCCATAGCGTAGCCTAGCGGGATACCCACCAGCGCCCCGAAGAAGAAGCCGACAACAACCCGCATCAGCGACAGCCCGAGGTGTTCCCACAGGGTGGAGCCGCGGAAGCCCTCGCTGGCGATCTCGCCGAGGCGTTTGGCCACGGCCTCGGGTGCGGGCAGCCAGATCGGCTCCATCTGCCAGCCCTTGGAGGGCTCAAAGTTCAGCGTGCCCTTGGGCGACATGCCGACGCGGCCGAAATCGGTTTGCACCTCGCCGCCCGGCGCAATCGGCTGGCCGTTTACAGCAACGATCTTGGCCCCTTCGCCGCGGCCGATCTCGTCGTTCTTGTCGACCCGGATCAGCCCGTTGCGCCAGACGCCAACGGTGGCGCTGTCGTTCTTGGCCCAGCCGTCACCCGGTTCAACCTGCGGTGCTTCGGGTTTCTGGTCGATCGGATGCACCAGCACCGTGACAGTGCCGTTGTCCTTGTTCCCGTCATCGGTTTGGGCCGTGTACTCGAAGGTCGCGATGCCTTCGAACGGGCCGGGCGCATGCAGGAACTTCGGCAGCAGCGCCGACCCGGTAAACATGCCCCACATCACGAAGATGGCGGCAATCGAGATGACCGAGGCCGCCCGGTCCGACACCACGGCGCTTTCATCGCCGAAAGTCACGGTCTTCAGCGAGGTATAATCGCTGCGCGCACTGCGCCGGATTACTCTGTTGACGACAAAAAACGCGCCGATGAAGATCGCTGCATATAGCAGGAAGGGGATCATGCTGCTCATGATGCGGCCTCCGTGCGTCCCATAATCTCTTCTTCCATGTCCCAGATCATGCCGAGGATCTCCTCGCGCCGCTCTGCGAATTCAGGATGCTTCTTCACGTCACGCAGATCCTGCCCGACACCCATGTCCGCAAAGGGCAGCTGATATTCCTTGTGAATGCGGCCCGGACGCGGTGCCATAACCAGCAGGCGTTCACCCAAAAGCAGCGCCTCCTCCACCGAGTGGGTGATCAGGACGATAGTCTTGCCGGTCTCTTTCCAGAGCTTCAGCACCAGACTCTGCATTTTTTCGCGGGTCAGCGCGTCCAATGCGCCCAGCGGCTCGTCCATCAGGATCACATCCGGATCGTTGGCCAGACAACGCGCCAGCGCCACACGCTGCTGCATGCCGCCCGACAGTTCGTAAACCGCCTTTTCCTTGAAGTCCTGCAGGCCGACGACATCCAGCAGGTGGTCCACCACCTCGGCCTTGTCGTGTTTCGGCATGCCTTTCATCGACGGCCCGAAGCCGACGTTTTCCCTTACGCTCATCCATTCGAACAGGGCGCCCTGCTGGAACACCATGCCGCGTTCCGCATCGGGGCCGGTCACCTGGTGGCCGTTCAGGATGATCTGCCCTTCGGTTGGGGCCTGAAATCCGGCGAGGATATTCAGCAATGTGGTTTTACCGCAGCCCGACGGGCCCAGCACGCTCAGCAGTTCACCTTCGTTGAGGTGCAGCGAAACATCTTTCAGCGCCTGTACAGACCCGCCGTTCGGCAGGTCGAAACGCATCGAGATATTGTCTATTTTCAATCCGGACATCTGTCCCCTCTCGTCTTGAGGCACGCAACTTCACTGTGCTGCGCCGGAGATGCCCGGCGCCGCTTTCTCGCGTGTTATGTCCGGCGGGCACCCAAAGGCGCCCACCGGTAACAAGATCTTGATTACATGCCCGAGGCAGCGG
>CAJXHQ010000371.1 GCA_913054485.1 uncultured Paracoccaceae bacterium | reverse complement strand
CGCGAACGGGCGGAGCCCCGGAACAGATGTAAGGCGGTTTTCCGGCTCACTTGAGCGTGTTTGAGGCTTACTGTTTGAAGCTTACTGGCCGAGGGCCGCAACGCCGGGCAGGGTCTTGCCTTCCATCCATTCCAGGAAGGCGCCGCCGGCGGTGGAGATATAGGTGAAGCTTTCGGCGGCACCCGCCTGGTTCAGCGCCGCAACGGTGTCGCCGCCGCCCGCAACCGAGATCAGCCTGCCGGCCTTGGTCAGCTCTGCCGCTTTGGAGGCGGCTGCATTGGTGGCGGCATCAAAGGGCGCGATCTCAAAAGCGCCCATCGGGCCGTTCCAGATCAGCGTCTTGGAAGCGGTGAGCGCGTCCGAGACCGCGGCCACGGTGGCGGGGCCTGCGTCCAGGATCATCGCATCCGCCGGGCAGGCGTCCGCGGCGAGGGTTTCATTCTCGGCGCCGGCTTTGAATTCACGCGCAACAACCACATCCGAAGGCAGCAGGATGGTGCAGCCGGTGTCTGCCGCCTTGGCGAGGATCTCCGTCGCGGTGGGGGTCATTTCGTGCTCGCAGAGCGACTTGCCCACATCAATCCCTTGCGCCGCCAGGAAGGTGTTGGCCATGCCGCCGCCGATCACCAGCGTGTCGACTTTTTCGACCAGGTTGCCCAAGAGTTCCAGCTTGGTGGAAACCTTGGCGCCGCCCACAACTGCCGTCACCGGGCGCTGCGGCTGGCCGAGGGCGCTTTCCAGCGCGGTCAGCTCGGCCTGCATCAGCCGGCCTGCGCAGGCGGGCAGCAGCTGTGCTAGAGCCTCGGTCGAGGCATGGGCGCGGTGCGCGGCTGAAAACGCATCATTGCAGTAGATGTCGCCCAGCTTGGCCATCTCTGCGGCCAGTGCGGCGTCATTCTTTTCTTCGCCGGCGTGGAAGCGGGTGTTCTCCAGGAGCAGAACCTCGCCCTCCTGCAGGGCGGCAACGGCCGCCTCGGCAGCGGGGCCGCGGCAGTCGGCGCAGAACATCACAGAGGCATCAAAGACGGCTTCCAGTGCGGGCACCAGCGGCTGCAGCGACATCTCTGCCACCACCTTGCCCTTGGGGCGGCCGAAATGGGCCAGCAGCACCGGCAGGCCGCCTTTGGCGCGGATATCGGCAATGGTGGGGGCGATGCGTTGGATGCGGGTGTCGTCCGTCACCTTGCCGTCTTCCACCGGCACGTTGATGTCCACCCGCACCAGCACGCGTTTGCCCGCCAGATCCATGTCGTCGAGAGAATTCCAGCCCATTGGCCATTCCTTTCCGCTGCAATCAGGATTTGCAGGCTGTTTCAGCGGTTTTGGCCGGACAGTCAATGCTCCCTTGGCAATCGGCGGCGCGCGTCTTAATTATCAGGGCAATTCAAACGGACAGGAGGCCCCCATGGCCGAGATCAAAGATCCCGAAAACACCATCATCGTTGAACTGAAGGACGGCAATGTCGTCATCGAGCTGCTGGCGGACGTTGCCCCCAAACATGCCGAGCGCATGAAGGAGCTGGCCCGCGGCGGCGAATATGACAACGTGGCCTTCCACCGCGTGATCGACGGCTTCATGGCGCAGACCGGCGATGTGGCCAATGGCGACATGGAAGACGGCTTCAACCTGCGCATGGCAGGCACCGGCGGCTCCTCGCTGCCCGACCTCCCGGCCGAGTTCTCCAAGCTGCCGCATGACCGCGGCACCCTGGGCGCGGCGCGTTCGGCCAACCCGAACTCCGCCAACTCGCAGTTCTTCATCAACTTCAAAGACAACCACTTCCTGAACGGCCAGTACACCGTTTATGGCCGTGTCATCGAAGGCATGGAGCATGTCGACGCGATCACCAAAGGTGAGCCGCCCGCGAACCCGGACCGTATGATCTCGGTCAAGGTGGCGGCTGATGCGTAAGCTGGCAGCAGCCTTTGCTTTGCTGGCCAGCCCGGCGCTGGCCAGCGGCATCCAGATCGAGGTTGAAGGCGAGGGGGCCAATGGCACCATCGTGATCGACCTGCTGGAAGACGTGGCGCCCAAACATGTGGAGCAGATCACCGCGCTGGCCGCTGAAGGCCAGTATGACGGTGTGGTCTTCCACCGCGTGATCGAGGGCTTCATGGCGCAGACCGGCGATGTGGCCAATGGCCGCCTCGGCAGCGATATGCGCTATGCCGGCACCGGCGGATCCGACCGCGGCAATATCCAGGCCGAGTTTTCGGATGTGCCTTTTGACCGCGGTGTGGTCGGCATGGCCCGCTCGCAGAGCCCGGACAGTGCCAATTCGCAGTTCTTCATCATGTTTGATGCGGGTCACTTCCTGAACGGCCAGTATACGGTCGTGGGCCGTGTCACCGAAGGCATGGATGTGGTGGATGCGATCAAGCGCGGCCACCGCCAGTCCGGCGCTGTCACCGGCCAGCCGGATGTCATGAAAACCGTGACCGTGACCGAGTAATTGGTCCTGGCCCGTCCCGGATGGGGCGGGCCCCGTTTTCTTTGAAGAAACCCTGCCGGAAATTTTGAATTTTCCGGACACTCCCCACATCAGGTCACATCCCCGTAGGCCGGGTTGGATTTTCCCGTGGCCGCGCGCAGTCTGTCTCTCAGGAGGCCTGCCATGCTGATGTTCCGTTCTATTGTCCTCTGCCTGTTGTTTCCCGCGGTGGTATTCGCGGACCCTGCCGCCTGGAAAAGCGAATGGCCGCGGACCGATTTCAGCCGGACGGCAGTAGCCGACTGGAGCGAGATCCTGTCCGGCGGCCCGCCCAAAGACGGCATCCCGGCAATAGATGACCCGCAGTTTGTCCGCGTGTCCGGAAAGTCCGGGCTGCAGGACCGCGAAGCGGTGATCGCTTTGGAGCTGCACGGACAGGCGCGGGCCTATCCGCTGCGCTATCTGATGTGGCATGAGATCGTGAACGACACGGTTGCCGGCGTGCCGGTGGCGGTGACTTACTGCCCGCTGTGCAACTCCGCGATGGTATTTGACCGGCGCACCGCGCGGGGCGTGCTCAGCTTCGGGGTTTCCGGCAAGCTGCGGTTTTCCGACATGGTGATGTATGACCGCGAGACCCAGAGCTGGTGGCAGCAGGCCATCGGAGAAGGCATCGCCGGAGAGATGACCGGCGCAGAACTGAAGACCCTGCCGGGATGGATGGAGAGCTGGGCGGAGTTCAAGTCCCGCAACCCGGACGGGCTGGTGATGGCGGAGCCGCCGTTCCGGCGCGATTACGGGCGCAACCCTTACAGGGGCTATGACAGCTCCAAATGGCCCTTCCTATACAATGGTGAGCACCCGCCGCATGGCATTGATCCGCTGTCCCGCGTGGTGCGGGTCGGCGGGCGGGCCTGGCCGATGCGGCGGCTGGCCGAGGCGGGTGAAGTGGCAGAAGGCGGCGTGCAGATCAGCTGGCGGGCCGGCCAGGCCTCGGCGCTGGACGCCGGACGGGTGGCGCAGGGGCGCGACATCGGCTCGATCCGGGTGCGGGACGGGCAGGGCAGAGATCTGCCGCATGACGTGATGTTTGCCTTTGCCTTCCATGCCTTCTGGCCGGACGGGGAGTGGATGCTGGACCGCTGAGAACGGGCAACCGGGCAAAGAAAAACGCCGCAGGCGAGACCTGCGGCGCATTTCATTCAGTCTGCCCCGAGGGGGATCAGCCTTCCGCGTTCGGCGCGACCTTGGACGGTGCCGCGGCCGGTTTCGGCGCTGCACGGCCGCCCTGCGACAGCGGGTCGTCCTGGCGCTGCACGGAGCCTTCAAAATGCGCGCCGCTCTCGATGGCGATGGTCTTGTGGATGATGTCGCCTTCGACGCGTGCGGTCGAGGTCAGGCGCACCTTCAGGCCGCGCACACGGCCGACGATGCGGCCGTTGACCACAACGTCATCGGCGGTGACTTCACCCTTGATGGTGGCGGTCTCGCCGACGGTCAGCAGGTGGGCACGGATGTCGCCTTCGACGGTGCCTTCGACCTGGATGTCGCCAGTCGTCTTCAGGTTGCCGGTGATGTGCAGGTCCGCGCTCAGCACGGAAGCCGGCGGCTTGGCCTTTGGCGCACTTGCCTTGAAGTCGCTCGACGGGGTGGCAGGCGCCGGAGTGGCGGATGCCGGTGCCGGGGTTGCCTCGGGTTTAGCGCCGGGCTCGTTGATTTTGCTTTTAGAAAACATTTCTCGCAGCCTTGATGTAGATCATCGGGTTTACAGGTTTGCCGTTGACGCGCACCTCGTAATGAAGATGGGTCCCGGCCGACCGTCCGGTGTTACCCATATCAGC
>CAJXHQ010000370.1 GCA_913054485.1 uncultured Paracoccaceae bacterium | reverse complement strand
CAAAAAGGTCAGAAGCGGTGCACATAGCTGATACTGGTCACTATGGGGTCGATTTCCGCGGTGCCGATATAGGTGCCGTCGAGATAGGCATCGCTGTCGATATCGATGTAGCGGACGTTCAGGCGGACGGCGCCCTTGTCAGAGACCTGGTAGTCCACGCCGGCCGATGCAGCCAGGCCCCAGCTGTCCTCCAGCTTCAAGTTGCCCAGGGCGGTGCTTTCTTCAAAAAAGGTGGTGAAGTTGAGGCCGGCACCGAAGAAGGGCTTGATCTTGCCCTGTGTCGGCAGGTGGTAGACCAGCGACAAGGTGGGCGGCAGGTGCTTGGTGGTGGCTCCGCCGACGCCTGCGATTGTGATAGCGTGCTCAAACGGCGTGGCGGCCAGCAGTTCGATCCCGAGGTTGTCGCGGATGAAATACTCGGCTGTGAGGGACAGCTGGGTGTCGTCATCAATAGTGGTCGCACCGCCCGCCAGGGTGCCGTTGTCCGACTTCGGGTTCACATTGGCGACGCCAATGCCGAAAGTCCAGTCGCCCTGAGATTGCGCCAGTGCAGGAGCAGCAGAAAGGGCGGCAGCGAGAGTGAGGGCGAGGGTTGCGGCGGTCTGTTTCATCAGGAAGTCCCTTGTATTATCGTTAACGCGGTCAGGCTCAGCGGAATGCCGCGCGGGCTCTCTGATCTGGATCAAGAGGCGGCGGGGAAGTGCCAATCGCGCCTGCATTGCCGCCATGCGCCGGGCTCATGGCTGGCAGCTTCAGAAGCTGCGGCTGTAGCTGAGCCGCAGCGTCAGCGGATCCATTTCCGCAATTCCGGCAGGACGTCCGTTCAGCGAGACATCCGAAATCACACGGGCACAGCTCAGGCTGACGCGCAGGCTGGCGGGGCCGCTCTGCGCGATCGCTGCCCCGGCCTGAAGGACCGTGCCGAAACCGCGGTCCAGTTCCAGCGCGCCGACTGGCGTGGTTTGTTCATGCACCACGGAATAGCTGAGGCCAAAACCGGCAAACGGGCGGAGCCTGCGGGTTTCCGGGAAATGCAGATTCAAGGCGAGGGCCGGCGGCAGCGCCTTGCGGCTGCCGCCGAAAGACCGGCTGCCAATTTGCAAAGGCTGGTTGAGGGCTGCCGTGGCCAGGTATTCGGCGCTGATTTGCTCGGTCAGGACGTATTCGGCCACGGGTTTGGGGCCCTCGACCCGGTAGAGATATGGCGCACGTTCCGTGATCCCGGCGCTCGCGGCAGTTGCGCTGAAGCACAGGGTCAGGGCGGTGGCGGCAAGGCGGAGTATCATCGCAGGTGCGGCACTGCTGCAAGGAGTGCCGGGGCGCGGCGGCTTTCTGTGTCCGGGCAAGCCGGTCAGATAGCAACTGCACGGGTGTTTTCCAAGAGCGGCCGGCGCAAAGCCGCCATCAGCCGGAGGTCTTGTTCAGCATGATTGGCCGTCACCTTCCCGGCCTGAGGCCGGATGGCAGCTGGGATCTGCCAGGGGATCTCAATATGGCGCGCCAGGCGCTGGCGCATGCGCCGGGCGGTCTGGCGATCCTCGACCTCACCGGTCCGGAGCCGGAGCCGGTGACCTATGGCAGGCTTTCAGAGATGACGGACGGGCTGGTGCGCTATCTGCGCGCGCGGGTGCAGCCCGGGGAGCGGGTCGGCGTGCTGCATGGCCAATCCCCCTGCTGCGCGGCAGCACACCTGGCCTGCTGGAAGGCCGGGGTGATCTCAGTGCCGCTGTTCAAACTGTTCAAGCGCGATGCCCTGAGGTCGCGCGCGGGCGATGCCGGGGTGGCGTTTGTCTTCACGGATGAAGAAGGGGCCGCCCTTCTGGACGGCGTGGCCGAGCCCGTGCTGACAGAGACGGCCGGGCTGCCCGGCGGCGCAGAGCCCTTTGCCGCCACAAGGCCGGAGACACCGGCGATCCTGATCTACACCTCCGGCACCACGGGCACCCCGAAAGGCGCGTTGCACGGTCACCGGCTGCTGACCGGCCACCTGCCGGGCGTCTCGCTCAGCCACGATCACCTGGGCCAGCCCGGTGACAGGCTCTGGACCCCTGCGGACTGGGCCTGGATCGGCGGGCTGTTCGACGTGGCCATGCCGGGTCTGGCGCTGGGCGTGCCGGTGGTGGCCGCAAGGCTGGAGAAATTCACGCCTGAGGCCTGCGCGGAGGTCGTTGCGCGCGCAGAGGTCCGCAACGTCTTCTTCCCGCCAACCGCCTTGCGCATGCTCAAGGCGGCGGGGCAGGGGCTCAGCGGTCTGCGCTCTGTTGCCAGCGGCGGAGAGCCCCTGGGCGCAGAGATGCTCGCCTGGGGCCGGCGCCGGCTGGGCGTTACCATCAACGAATTCTATGGCCAGACCGAATGCAATATGGTGGCCTCCTCCTGTGTGGCGGAGTTTGCCCCGCGCCCCGGCTGCATCGGAAAGGCGGTTCCGGGGCATGAGGTGGCAGTGATCACCCCGGACGGGCAGCCTGCGGACGGCGAGGGCGATGTGGCGGTGAAACGCGGTTCCGCCTCGATGCTGCTGGAATACTGGAACCGGCCCGAGGAAACGGCCGAAAAGTTCTGTGGCGAGTGGATGCTGACCGGCGACCGGGGTGTCTGGGAGGGCGAGTACCTGCGCTTTGTCGGACGAGAGGATGATGTGATCACCTCCGGCGGCTACCGCATCGGGCCGGCAGAGATCGAGGATTGCCTGCTGACCCATCCGGCGGTGGCCACAGTGGGTGTGGTCGGCAAGCCGGATGCTTTGCGGACCGAGATCGTGAAAGCCTATGTGGTGCTGAAGGACGGGGTGTCAGTGACGGAGGCAGAGTTGCAGGACTATGTGAAAGAGCGGCTTGCAAGCTATTCCTACCCAAGGGAAATTACCTTTCTGGCGGTCCTGCCGATGACGGTGACTGGCAAGGTGATCCGAAAGGAATTGAAGGCGCGGGCTATTGGGGAGGCAGAAGAATGATCCGAAGGATACTTTTTTCAAGTTTGTATGTCATATTGTTGCCAGCGCTGGCCGGAGCAGGTGACTATCACCTCGCCAACGCGTTGATGAATTCATGTCTTCAGACATTCTCTTCGGGTCTCCATGAAGCACTTGAAGACATCACAGGTGAAACGCGGCTGATGGAAGTCAGGGGTGCTGTTTCAAGAGACGTTGAACTGTGTACGTCGCTTGCCATCGAAGTGTGTTCGTTTGGCGTTCTCGAAAGCCAAGATGAATGCTTGTCTAAGATCGAAAAGAGCATCGACCAACTTCGGCTGGAGACTGTCGCGGGTCTGCCCGAAGATGTTCCGGGGCATGTGCGATCCAAGATTTACCGATCGGCGTTGGCCCGCGCAAGGAGCGCGCCGCGTCTCCTGGACCCAAGTCCAACCGTACCACCGCAGCTCGTTGGCGTGCTGTCCGAAGCTCTCCGGCTTGCGGACGCGCGGATGGCTCATCGATTTCAATTATACGCTCAGCAAGAGGTTCAGAAATGAAACTCACATCCAAAGCCATGCCTTCCTCCGAAGGCTTCAAGCAGAACCGTGCGGCGCATCTGGACGCGCTGGCGCAGATCGCCGAAGCAGCCGAAGCAGCCCGCATGGGCGGCGGCGAGAAATCCCGCGCGCGCCATGAAAGCCGCGGCAAGATGCTGCCGCGCCGCCGGGTGGCAAACCTGCTGGATCCCGGCTCCCCTTTCCTTGAGATCGGCGCCACTGCCGCCCATGGAATGTACGATGGCGCGGCGCCTGCTGCCGGCGTCATTGCCGGCATCGGCCGGGTGCACGGCCAAGAGGTCATGGTGGTCTGCAACGATGCCACCGTGAAGGGCGGCACCTATTACCCGATGTCGGTGAAAAAGCACCTGCGGGCGCAGGAGATTGCCGAGGAGAACAGCCTTCCATGCATCTACCTGGTGGATTCAGGCGGGGCCAACCTGCCCAATCAGGATGAGGTTTTCCCGGACCGCGACCACTTCGGGCGCATCTTCTACAACCAGGCGCGGATGTCGGCCAAAGGCATTGCGCAGATCGCCGTCGTGATGGGCTCCTGTACCGCCGGAGGGGCTTACGTGCCGGCCATGTCCGATGTCACTATCATCGTGAAGGAGCAGGGCACCATCTTCCTGGCCGGGCCGCCGCTGGTGAAAGCCGCAACAGGCGAAGTTGTCAGCGCCGAGGACCTCGGCGGCGGCGATGTGCACACGCGGCTCTCGGGCGTGGCGGATTATCTGGCCGAGGATGATACGCACGCGCTGGCACTGGCCCGGCGCGCGGTGCAGTCGCTGAACATCACCAAA
>CAJXHQ010000369.1 GCA_913054485.1 uncultured Paracoccaceae bacterium | reverse complement strand
ATGCTGCCCGAAAACTTCCCCGCCAGCGAAAACCTTTGAGCGAGACCGCGATATGACCATCGAGATACTCGACTTTGCCGAGCCCTTCTTCACTGTCCGCTTCCTGACGGATGAGGCCATCTATCAAGCGGGCAGCAAGACCATCGTTCTGAACATCCACGAAGACCCGCTGCTGATCCAAGGCCAGAGGCTGGCGCATCTGCAATCCGTGATCGTCCGCGAAACGCCGGTCCGCAACCTCAAGCGCGCCATCGTGGTGGAACGCTTTGCCGACCACGGCAGCGACGCCGAACTTTGCGCCAATGTGCGTGAACACTGGCCTTCCGCCTTTGAGGTCCGCCAGGAAGAACGCCTGCGCGGCGTTGAACACTACATGTCGTCAAAGACTTACGTGGGCAACATCGGCATGACCATGTATCACTCGGCCTCGGTGCCGCTGAAGGTGGGGCTGCACAAGGATCACGCCTTCTGCCCGGTGCCGGGGTTTCGCGAAGTGCACACGCAGATTGTCGGCGTCGGCATGATGCAGCAATGCATGGAGCGTGACGTGGAGACGCTCTACCTCGAGGAATGCATGGCGCCGGGCACCACCCACCGGCCCATGTATGACGCGGACGGGAACTACCCCTGGCATCAGTATGAGACCATCACCGAAAGCATCTTCATGGCGCTGGAAATCCTGCCCGAAGGCGCCAAATTCCCCGGCCAGGAGGGCTGATCCATGGCTGAGAGATTGCTCCCTGAACAGGTTGATTTTGACGGTGCCTTCCCGCGCCTGTCGCGCAAGCTGCGCCTTGGTGTGGTCGGCGGCGGCCGGATTTCGGGCACCCAGGCCATGGCCGCCCGCCTGACGGGCCGCTGGGAGGTTGTGGCCGGCGCGCTGTCCTCGGATCCTGAAAAGGCTAAAGCGCGCGGCGCGGAATGGTTCCTGCCGGAAGAGCGCTGCTATGCCTCTTTTGCCGAGATGGCAGCGGCGGAAGCGGCGCGCGAGGATGGTGTGGATGCGGTGATGATCACAACGCCGAACCACGTGCATTTTGAAAGCGCCAAGGTCTTCCTTGAAGCCGGCATCGACGTGATGTGCGACAAGCCACTGACCAATGATCCGTGCGAGGCTGCGGCGCTGGTGGAACTGGCGGACAAGACCGGCCAGGTCTTCGGCGTCTGCTACACCATGTCCTGCTTTGCCACCATCCGCCAAGCGCGCGAGATCGTGGCCTCGGGCGCGTTGGGCAAGATCAACCAGATCCATGTGGAGTTCATGCAGGACTGGATGACGCCCGAGGATGCGGGTGAAGCCGATCACGTCAAATGGCGTCTTGACCCGGCGAAATCCGGCCGCACCAGCTGCGTCGGCGACATCGGCACCCATGCGGCACATCTGGCGAGCTTCGTGTCGGGTCTGGAAATGACCGACCTGCGCGCGGACTTCCACGTCTGCGGCGCGCCGAAGCCGCTGGAGGATACGGTGTTCATGGCCACCCGCTATGAGGGCGGTGTGCCCGGCACCCTGATGGCCACCCGCCTTGCGCCCGGCAACCGCGGCGGGCTGCGCCTGCGGATTTTCAGCTCCAAGGGCGGGCTGGAATGGGATCTGGAAGACAGCGAACGGCTGAAGCTGAACATCTTTGGCGAGCCGGATCAGGTGATCAGCCGGGGCCACGGCCACGGTATCACCCCGAGTGTGGAGCGTCTGGTCCGCACCGCGCGCGGCTTCCCCGAAGGGCTGATCGAGGCCTGGGGCAATCTTTATACCGAATTCGCCATGGCTGTTGCTGCCCGCCGCGACGGTGTTGCCGTGCCGGAAGGCTGGCTGGGCATGCCGCGTGTGGCTGACGGCGCGCAGGGCGTGCGCTTCATTGAAGCCGCCGCCGATTCTCATGAAGCAGGCGGGAGCTGGACCAGCGTCTAAGCTCTCACTGGCTGCATTTCTTCTCAAAACCCCGCAGCCCCGGCTGCGGGGTTTTTCTTTGGTAAGATTCAGGATTGATGATTTTAAAAATATCAGATATTTTGCTACACAGAGGAGATTAACGCAACGACCTGATAGAGGAGGGCGGTTGTTCATGACAACGCCGTTTCAGCCGGCCCCGGGCAGGGGGCTTTATTCCCTGGCGCATCTGACGCTGATCAACTGCACGGTGCCGGAACTGGTCTATGTGGCTGCCCGCGCGGGCTATGACGCGGTCAGCCCGCGGTTCATTCCGATGAACGTGCCCGGCGAATTTGCCGAAAGCCCGGTCAGCAAGGATCAGGTGCAGGCCGCCAAGACAGCGCTGAAGACCACCGGTCTGGAAGTGCTGGATGTGGAGCTGGCCCGGATCACCGAAGACAGCGACCCGCGCGCCTTTGAACGCGCGCTGGAGCTGGGCGGCGAACTGGGCGCGAAACGCATGATCATGAGCGCCTGGACCAAATCCCCCGATGACCGCAATTTCCTGATCGATGTCTATGGCGAAACCTGCGATCTGGCCGCGCCCTACGGGCTGACGGTCGATCTGGAATTCCCCAGCTTCTCGCGCCTGCGCACCCTGGACGAGGCGCTGGATATCGTGCGCGCCGCCGACCGGCCCAACGGCGGTATTCTGGTCGATACGCTCTACCTGCACCTCAGCCGTGTCGACATTGGCGAGCTGTTGCACGTGCCCAGCGAACTGCTGCATTTCCTGCATATCTCGGACTGCCTGCCCGGCATTGCCGACACCCGCGAGGGCATGATCCAGCTGGCCCGCGATGCGCGGCTGTATCCCGGCGAGGGCTGGATCGACTTTGCCGGCATCATCGAACGCATGCCGCCGATGGATTATTCCATCGAGCTGCCGAACCAGAGCCGCGTCGCGGAACTCGGCTACGAGGAACACGCGCGCCGCTGCCTGACACACGCCAAACAGACATTCGGGGACGCGCAGTCGCAGCGCCGCCTGCCGGGCCCCGCTGCCATTTCTGCACAAGAGGACCATCATGGCCAAAGAGCTTAACGAAGACGAGAAGCAACTGGCAGCCGATATGATGGCGCGCGCCCGCGCTGCCATGGCTGAAATCGAAGACTGGAGCCAGAAGGATTTGGACCGTCTGTCCCAGGCCATCGCCTGGTATGCCGGCAATGAGAAGACCTTCACCCGGCTGGCCCAGCAGGGCGTGGATGAAAGCGGCATCGGCGACCGCGAGGGCCGCCCGGCGAAACGCTTCAAGATCCACATGGTCCTGCGCGACGTGCTGCGCACCCCCTCGACCGGTGCTGTTGAGGTGGACGCGGCCAAGGGGCTGGTGAAATACGCCAAACCGGCCGGCGTCATTGCCTCGCTGATCCCGATGACCAACCCGGCGATGACCCCGCCGGTGACCGGTGTGTCGTCCGCGAATGCGCGCAACGCGGTCATCTTCTCCCCGCATCCGCGCGCGGCGCAGACCACCTGGGAAATGACCGAGGTGATGCGCGCCGCCTGCCGTGCCGTGGGCGCGCCGGAAGATCTGTTTCAGTCGATCCGCAAGCCGTCGATCCCGCTGACCCAGCACCTGATGGAAATCGCCGATCTGACGCTGGCCACCGGCGGCAAGCCGATGGTGAAGGCGGCATATTCCTCGGGTAAACCTGCTTACGGCGTGGGTGCCGGCAACTCCTCCATCGTGATTGATGAGACGGCTGATCTGGACATTGCAGCGGCCAACACCCGCACCTCCAAGACCTCGGACTTCGGCTCGGGCTGCTCGGCGGACGGCAATATCATCATCCAGAAATCGGTCTATGCCGACATGGTGAAAGCGCTGGAAGCCGAGGGCGGGTATCTGTGTTCCGAAGACGAAAAGCAGATGCTGGAAGCAGCCATGTGGGACGAGAAAGGCAATCGCACCTTCCCGACCATCGCCTGCAAACCGCAGCAGACCGCCAAGGTCGCCGGTTTTGAGATCCCCGAAGACCGCAAATTCCTGATGGTGGAAAACCAGGGAAAAATCGGCCCGGAGCACAAGTTCTGCAAGGAAAAGCTGACCACCCTGATGGCGCTTTACCACTTCGAGACTTTCGATGATGCGCTCGATACCGTCAGCAAGATCTACGCCGTTGGCGGCAAGGGCCACTCCTGCGGGATTTACAGCCACAATGACGAAAACATCGACCGTTTGGCCCGCCTTGCGCCGGTCAGCCGCATGATGGTCCGCCAGCCGCAATCCAAGGCCAATGCCGGTGCCTGGACCAACGGCATGCCGATGACCTCTTCGCTTGGCTGCGGCATCTGGGGCGGCAACATCACCAACGAAAACGTCACCATGAAACACA
>CAJXHQ010000368.1 GCA_913054485.1 uncultured Paracoccaceae bacterium | reverse complement strand
GGCACTCAGTCCTTGGCAGTGGATTCCAGCGCATCCAGACGCGCCTTCAGCGCCTCATTCTCTTCGCGCGCCTTCTGCGCCATGGCGCGCACAGCGTCGAATTCCTCGCGGGTAACAAAGTCGCGGTCCGCCAGCCAGCGGTCCAGCATGCCCTTCATCGCGGTCTCGGCTTCGTCCTTGGCACCCTGCGCAACCCCCATGGCGTTGGTCATCAGCTGGGAAATATCGTCCATGATCTTGTTGCGGGTCTGCATATGTCTTCTCCGTGTGAGGCTTGACCTCTATATGGGCAAGCAAAGCCGCATCGGCAAGCCGTTGACTTGCCCTGAAAAGCAAAGGCATTGAGGCATATGCACGCAATGATCCAATTTCCCGACCTGTCGCCCGAGATTTTCTCGGTCTCCATCGGCGGCATGGAGTTCGCCCTGCGCTGGTATGCGCTGGCCTATATCGCCGGCATCGTGATTGCCTGGCGCATGGCGATGATGGCACTGAAACGCCCCGGCCTGTGGCCCGGCGGCAGCGCTCCGATGAAGCCGGAGCAGGTGGAGGATCTGATGACCTGGATCATCCTCGGGGTGATTCTCGGCGGGCGGCTGGGTTTCGTGCTGTTCTACCAGCCCGGCTATTACCTATCGAACCCGGGCCAGATCCTGCGCATCTGGGAGGGCGGCATGGCCTTTCACGGCGGGCTGCTGGGGGTGATTCTGGCGAGCTGGCTCTATGCGGCGCGCCACACTATCCCAAAACTGCAGATGGGTGACCTTGTGGCCCATACCGTGGCCCCCGGCCTGCTGCTGGGGCGGCTGTCCAACTTCGTCAATGCCGAGCTGTGGGGCCGGCAGACCGATCTGCCCTGGGGCGTTGCCTTCCCCACCCGCGCTGCGCAGGACTGCGGCCAGGCGCTGGGAGAGCTCTGCGCCCGCCACCCCTCGCAGCTGTATGAGGCCGCAATGGAAGGGCTGATCCTCGGCGCGGCGCTCCTCTGGCTGGTCTACCGCCGCCATGCCTTCCTGAAACCAGGTCTGGTGATGGGGGTGTTCATCAGTGGCTACGGGGCCGCCCGTTTCATTGTTGAATTCTTCCGCCAGCCCGATGCGCAGTTTGTGACCCCCGGCAACCCGCTGGGCCTTGCCTACCATATCGACGGTTTTGGCCTCACCATGGGACAGACCCTGTCGCTGCCGATGATCCTGATCGGCCTGTATTTCATAACAGGGGCGCTGAAACGGGCGCGGGTTGCAGCATGAGCCTGATCGAGATCCTCGCAGCTCGCATCCGCGAGACCGGGCCGATGACGGTGGCGGACTATATGTCCGAATGCCTGCTGCACCCGGAGCACGGCTATTACACCACCCGCGATCCGCTGGGCGCGGCAGGAGATTTCACCACCGCGCCTGAGATCAGCCAGATGTTCGGCGAACTCTTAGGCCTGTCGCTGGCGCAGGCCTGGCTGGATCAAGGGCAGCCGGCCCCCTTCAGCCTCGCTGAACTGGGACCAGGCCGCGGCACGCTTATGGCGGATCTGCTGCGCGCAACCAACGCGGTACCGGGCTTCCACAACGCGGCCGAGATCCACCTAATCGAGGCCTCCCCGGCCTTGCGCGCAGCGCAGGAAAAGGCGCTCGCCGGGTTTGACGTGCACTGGCATGCCGGCGTGGAGGCGCTGCCCGACCAGCCGCTGTTCCTGGTAGCGAATGAGTTCTTCGACGCCCTGCCCATCCGCCAGTTCCGGCGCGCGGGCGATGGCTGGCAGGAGAAGCTGGTGGGCCTTGAGGGCGGCGCGCTGGCCTTCGGGCTTGGCACTGCCGCGCCCCAGACGGCTTTGGCGCACCGGCTCGAGGACACGCAGGACGGCGACCTGGTGGAGCTGTGCGGCGCTGCCGGCCCCGTGACAGGACAGATCGCGGCCCGAATCACCGCCCATGGCGGCGCGGCGCTGATCGTTGACTATGGCGACTGGCGCTCGCTTGGCGACACGCTGCAGGCCCTGCGCAGCCACAAACGGGCCGAGGTTCTGGACGCCCCCGGCAACGCCGACCTGACCGCCCATGTGGATTTTGAGGCGCTGACGCTTGCGGCCAAATCCGCCGGCTGCGCCTTTGCGCGACTCTGCCCGCAGGGCGTCTTCCTGGAACGGCTCGGCATCACCCAACGGGCTCAGGCCCTGGCGTCAAAGCTGGACGGAGATCCGCTCACCCAGCTCATTGCCGCGCATCGCCGCTTGACCCACCCGGAGGAAATGGGGAACCTCTTCAAAGTTCTCGGCCTCTACCCGGCCGGGGGCACCCCTCCGCCTGGATTGGACGCATGACGCTGGAAATTCTAACCTCCGACGCGCTGGCACCGCTGCGCCATGGCTTTTTCACCCGCAAGGGCGGGGCCTCTTCCGGTATCTTCGAAGGGCTGAACTGCGGCATGGGCTCCAGCGACCAGCGCGAGGCGGTGATGATGAACCGCACCCGGGTAGCCGAGGCCATGGAAGTAGAGGCGCTGGCTGCTGTGCATCAGGTGCATTCCGCGGATGCCGTGGTGGTCCAGGCTGCCTCGGACCTGCGGCCCAAGGCGGATGCGCTGGTCACCAGTACACCGGGTGTTGCGCTGTCCATCCTGACCGCTGACTGCCAGCCCGTCCTCTTCGCAGACACAGAGGCCGGCGTGATCGGTGCCGCCCATGCAGGCTGGCGCGGCGCGCTGGACGGGGTGCTGGACGCCACGCTGACCGCGATGGAAAGCCTCGGGGCCAAGCGCGCAAATACCACCGCCGTCATTGGCCCCACCATCTCGCAGCGCGCCTATGAGGTCGGGCCGGAGTTTCTTGACGGCTTCATGGCGCAGGACCCGCAGAATGCCCGCTTCTTCGCCAAGGGCGATGGCGACCGCTACATGTTCGATCTTCCCTCCCTTGGGCTGCACATGCTGCGCAAGGCCGGCACAGGCCAAGCCCTGTGGACCGGGCATTGCACCTATTCAGACCCGGACCGTTTCTACTCCTACCGCCGCACCACCCATCACGGCGAGGCCGACTATGGCCGTCTGATCGCATCCATCCGGCTGTGATCCGGCGCTGATTGCGGCAAATTCAGGCACCCGCTGCCACAATCCGTCTGATCCGGACCCCCTGACTGGCGGCCGGCAGACCTGATTTGCCTCATTCTTTCAGGCAGGTAACATGTCTTACCTTCTCTGCGGCAGCTTCGGCACCTTTGGAGAACAGGCAGACAGATTCCATCTCTGCGCCATAGAAGCGGCGCATATGCCGGTCATATCTGGCTCACCCCGAAAAGAGGCCGAGCAGGAGAACTGTCCATGAGAGGCAAGACGCGCTTTCTGAAATCCATCATCGCCGCCGCCAAGGCGCATGACACTGCAATGCCCTGGACACGTGGCACTGCCCGCGCTGCATCGGTTGCCCGCCGCCGCCGCAGCGGTGAGACCGTAAAGCGCTGTGCCTGAGGCAGATGGAATCATATTCCCCTGGCTGCCGGGCAGCACCGCCATCTGCGGCGCTGCCACAATTTTGGCCAGTCCAGGGAAACGATCCGGGCTTACCAGCCGGATCATTTCCCGCACATGCCGGAATGTCGAAGATTTTTTGACAATTGTAATTCAAACCCAGCAACATCAGCCACAGACACGCATTATTTGGCGCTGCTCTGAGCTGTCGGTGGGGGCCGGCACGGAGACGGCCCCTGTCAGGGAGGCCCGAAACTCATGACGATCCCCCATTCGCTGCAACGCGCAGCGCAAAACGCCTTGGCAGCCAGCCCGCTGCTGCAGGATCCCGCCGCATTGCGCGCGCCGGAAAAGCCGCAGCTTCGCCGCTACGAGGTGTTGAGCCTGCTCCCCAACGGCAATATCTCGGAAACCTGCTACATCGCCCCGGCCCTGGCGCTATTCGAAGACGCCTTCTGCGCCTTCACGCGCGGCTCGCTGATCGAAACCGAACACGGGCCCGTCGCGGTCGAAGACCTTCTGCCTGGCGACCGGATCCGCACCCATGATGGGCGCTGCATGACCCTGGTCTGGAAGGGCTGCACCACGCTGGTGCCAAGCCGCACCGACTCCAAGGGGCGCAGCCACCGGCTGACCAGCATCATGGCCGACAGTTTCGGGATGCAGAAGCCGATGACCACCGTGATCGCAGGCCCCGCGGCGCGGTTGTTGCAAACGCCGCATTACCTGCGCGCCGAAACCGAGGGCCAGCCGGTGCTGACGCCGGTGCAGGAATTCCAAGACGGTATGAACGTCTTTGAATCGGCGCCGCCGACCCCGGTG
>CAJXHQ010000367.1 GCA_913054485.1 uncultured Paracoccaceae bacterium | reverse complement strand
CGGGCGCAGTTGTGGCGGCGGCGGTAGTGATTTTCACGGTGGCCGGTAATGGTCCGGAGGGTGGAAACACACCCCCGATTAGCCAGGAAACCGCTGAAGCGGGCGCGCCGATTGTGGCGGTCAAAGTGCCGGACGACTTCAGTTCTGCCGCCCTTTTTGGTAAAAATGCGTTCAACGCCAAATGTGCGGACTGCCATGGTGAGAATGCGGCCGGACGGCAAGGAAGCGCGCCGCCGCTGGTACACAAGATCTACGAGCCGAGCCATCACGGGGACGAGGCTTTTCAGCTCGCCGTGAAGAACGGCGTGCGGGCCCATCACTGGAAGTTTGGCAACATGCCTCCCGTTGACGGCTTGACCCGTGGAGACGTGAAAGGCATCGTGGCTTACATCCGCGAGATTCAGCGGGAAAACGGGATTAACTGAGCAGTGCGTCTCCTGGCCGGACATCAGATCAGATTATTGCTGCTGGCAGCGGGGGTTCTCGTTGCGGGCTTCTTTTGGTCTGCTGAGCCGGCGCATGCTCATGGCGGCGATGGCGCTGTCCACGCGGACACAGTCATGCACGATGCCGAAGACCTGCATGCGGAGAACGGCCACCAGGGACACTGTCACGGCGGTGCCTTTTGCAGCGGTGCGGCAGTTCTCGCGGGGACCAGCCTGTCGCTGCAGCCCGACACTCTGTCCTCCCGGCAAGACACTCCGGTGGCGGTCTTACGGCCATTGGCGGTTACATTTTTTGATCCGCCCCCTCCGCGTTCCCTGGCCTGAGTACTGAATTTTGCGCTCCGCGGGGCGCTGTCTGTTATTCAATCAGGAAAAGACCATGAAACTGACCAACGTGATTACGGGTGCTGCCTTGGCGTCCCTCCTTTCTGCTGCGGCCTTGGCGCATGGCGGTGCAACCGGCATCGTGAAAGAGCGCATGGATGGAATGGGTGTCATGAAAGAGAGCATGAAAGTCCTGACCCCCATGATGCAGGGCAAGGCGGAATACGATGCGGAAGCAGTGCGCCGGGCAGCAGCAAAAATCCAAGCGCATGCCGGGGATACGCTGACAAAGCTGTTCCCCGAAGGATCCGACGGCAAACCATCGGAAGCGAAACCGGAAATCTGGACCGATTGGGACAGCTTCGCCGGATTGGCAACGCAGCTGGAGACCTTCTCTGCCGGTCTTGCCGCCGCAGCTGGCAACGGGTTGATGATGGCCGAAGGTCAGCATGGTTCCATGATGGGCGGCACCGGCACCATGATGGGGTCGTCAGGTATGGGCTCCGGTTCCATGATGGGCGCTGGCATGGGCGCCGGGGGTATGACGGGCGGTGCCCATAGCGTGGACGATTTGTCTCAGATGCCCGCTGACGGCGTGTTTATGATGCTGAGCCAGGTCTGCTCTGCCTGTCACACCCGCTTTCGTTCTGAATGAGTTTGCGCCATGAAACGCATCATTCGTTTCGGTTTTGCCGCCGCTATCTCGGCGTCGGCGGGGCTGGCTGCCGTTGTGGCCTGGCCTATCGGGGTTCCGCAGAACAGGTTTGACCTACAGGGCGATGTGAACCGCGGGGTCTATCTGGCGCGCGCGTCAGGTTGCATTGCCTGTCACACTGACTTTGCGGATGGCGGTGCGCCTTTGGCCGGCGGAGTGAAGCTTGCGACGCCTTTCGGCACGCTTTTTTCGCCCAATCTGACAACCGATCCCGAGCATGGGTTAGGGAATTGGACAGTCGAAGACTTCGCAAAAGCCGTCCGCCAGGGGATTTCTCCTGACGGGCAGCCATATTACCCGGCATTTACCTACCCGTTCTACGGCAGCTTCACTGATCAGGACATTGCCGACCTCTGGGCCGCGTTCCAGACGGTGCCGCCCGTGGCTGAGCCGTCCAAACCGCAGGACATGGCCTTCCCGTTCAGCCAAAGGTGGGGGCTGAAGCTCTGGCGGGCGGCTTTTCTGGAGCTGCCTGAGACCGCTCCTGTGTCTGGTAAGGACGAGATTTGGAACCGGGGCCGGCTGCTGGTGGAAGGGGCCGCGCATTGCGCGGCCTGCCACACCCCGCGCAACATTGCAGGCGCCAGGAAATCAGGCACAGAGCGCTTCAAGGGCAGCGACGCCCTGCCGGGCGGCGGCAAAGCTCCGGCGATCGACCGCGCGACCCTGCGGGAGCGTGGCTGGACCGCCGATAGCCTCGCCTATGCTTTGCGGACCGGCATTACCCCGGAGGGCGATGCGTTCGGCGGATCCATGGGCGAAGTTGTTCTCTACGGGACCGCCTTCCTGACGCGGGAAGACCGCCGGGCAATGGCAGCCTATCTGCTGGATGACCCTTCGGAGGAATGACGGTGATGCCAGCAAAAGATCTCATGTTGAAAGGAAAGCAGAGATGACTTTCAAACGCCGGCAGTTTCTGGCTGCCGCCACGGCCGCAGCTGTTCTCCCCCGGACAGGCCGGGCTGCAACAGATATCCCTGCCATTGAGGCAAGGCCGGGCCGTGTCAGACTCGTCCCCCCGGACCTTGGCGACTACCCGGAAACCGAGGTTTGGGGATTTGACGGCGGTGTGCCCGGACCTCTGATCCGAGCGCAGCAGGGAGATGTTTTGCGGCGGCGCCTGCGCAACAGCCTTCCGCAGCCGACCGCAGTGCATTGGCACGGGCTGCGCATTCCAAATACGATGGATGGTGTTCCGGGCATGACCCAGGATCCTGTACGGCCAGGGGAGGAATTTCTGTACGAACTGCCCCTCAAAGACGCCGGCACCTATTGGTACCACTCACACAATCAGTCAACTGAGCAGGTTGCGCGCGGGCTTTACGGCGTGATCGTGGTTGATGAGGCCGAACCCCCGGAGGCCGATCAGGATATCGTTGTTGTTCTGGACGACTGGCGGCTGAGCGAGCAGGCCCAGATCACCAATGACTTCGGTGCAATGCACGATTGGACCCATGCAGGGCGTCTCGGCAATTTCACCCATGCGAAAATGAGCCCGCAGCCAGCCGCCCTGGGCCAGAACCAGCGGGTGCGCCTTCGCATCGTCAATGTTGCGACCGACAGGATCATGGCCGTTTCCCTGCGCGGGCTTACCGGCAAGATCGCGGCGCGGGACGGCATGCCGCTTGAGACGCCCGAGGATCCGGGCGTCATGATCTTTGGCCCCGCGGAGCGCATCGACGTGATTGCCGACATCACGGCCGCGCCGGGTGAACCGGTCCAGCTGATCCTGCATGAGCGCGACACTGGCTACCTGCTCTGGGAAGCCGGCGTTACCCATATCCATGCGAAATCACCCCGCGGACCGGTTGCGCCTCTTCCTGCAAATCCGATCACCCGCCTGACAGATGTGGCTGGAGCGCGCAGCGTCCCGCTGAACATGGAAGGGGGCGCTATGGGCGGCCTCAGGGAGGGCCGCTATAAAGGCAAACTGATGAATACCAGGGAGCTGGTCGAAGCCGGTCAGATCTGGACTTTCAATGGCGAGGCCGGGCTGCCCGCACAACCGCTCGTCACCGCCGGACGGGGAGAGGTTATTCGTATCCCCATGCGGAACAACACCGCCTTTGCGCATGCCATGCACCTGCACGGAACGCATTTTCAGGAAGTGCTGCCGGACGGCGGTCTTGGACCGTTGAAGGACACCCTGCTGGTGAGCCCCGGCGAGACCCGCGAGATCGCCTTTGCCGCTGATAATCCAGGCGACTGGCTGCTGCACTGCCACATGCTCTCGCATCAGGCCGCCGGGATGAAGACTCGGCTTCGCGTGACATGAAGGCGGGAGCAACAATGCGAAACCTGACACGAATTGCAATTTTGGCAGGGCTGGCCTGGGCCGGCCCGGGACTCGCCCAGGAAAAAGCCATTGCGAGAGGCGAAAAACTCTACACCGAGTACTGCGCAAGCTGTCATGGCGCCAACCTGGAAGGACAGGAGGATTGGCAATCGCCGGATGAAAACGGCGTGCTGCGGGCACCGCCGCATGACCATACCGGACACACCTGGCACCACGATGACGGCATGCTTTTCGACTACACCAAGCTTGGCGGGCAGACCGCGCTGGAACAGATGGGCGTCACCGGCGTGAACAGCGGCATGCCGGGTTTCGCGGACAGCCTGGCGGACCAGGACATCCTTGACGTCCTTGCCTTCATCAAATCGACCTGGCCCGAACGCGTTCAGGAAATGCAGAAGCAGCGCACGCTTGCGGCGCAATCAAAAGGAAACTGATGTGAAACATGTTCTGACATGGGCCCTGGCGCTCTTTTTGTCGTTTGCGGCTGTTCCATCCTCCGCCCA
>CAJXHQ010000366.1 GCA_913054485.1 uncultured Paracoccaceae bacterium | reverse complement strand
TGATCCCGCAGCGGATCACCGTCAAAGGCACCCTGCGCACCATGTCCGAAGAGGTGCGCGCCAATGCCAAGAAGCGCATCTTCGAGATCTGCGAAGGCACCGCAGCCCTGTATGGCGGCACTGCCGCGATCAACTACCGCGACGGCTACCCTGTGCTGGTGAATACCGCAGATGAAGTTGCCCAAGCGGCAGCAGTGGCACAAAGCGTCAGCGGTGCTTATGTGGAGTCCCCTAAGGTGATGGGGGCGGAGGACTTCTCCTACATGCTGCGCGAGCGCCCCGGCGCCTTCATCAGCCTTGGCACCGGGGAGGGCGCGCCGCTGCACCACCCGGAGATGGATTTCAACGATGAGGCGATCCCGCTGGGCTGCAGCTGGTTCGCCGAGATGGTCGAACGACGTATGCCGGCCCGCTGAGGGCCGGCGCCAACGACATGGTCAAAAAACAATAAGGAGTGACCCATGCCCGTGAAGAACCGCTTTGCAGAGCTTCAGGAAGAAATCACCGCCTGGCGGCGGGATATCCACGAAAACCCCGAGATCCTGTTCGAGACCCACCGTACCTCGGCGCTGGTGGCTGAGAAACTGAAGGAGTTTGGCTGCGAGGAAGTGGTGGAAGGCATCGGCCGCACCGGCGTGGTCGGCGTGATCAAGGGCAAGACGGACACTGCGGGCAAGGTCATCGGGTTGCGCGCCGACATGGACGCGCTGCCGATCCTGGAAGCGACGGGTGTGGAATACGCCTCTAAAACACCGGGCGCGATGCACGCCTGCGGCCATGACGGCCATACCGCGATGCTGCTGGGGGCGGCGAAATACCTGTCCGAGACGCGCAACTTCGACGGCACCGTGGTGGTGATCTTCCAACCCGCCGAGGAGGGCGGCGGCGGCGGCAAGGAGATGTGCGACGACGGTATGATGGACCGCTGGAACATTCAGGAGGTCTACGGCATGCACAATTGGCCGGGCCAGCCGGTGGGCAGCTTTGCGATCCGCCCCGGCAGCTTCTTTGCGGCCACTGACACGTTCGACATCACCCTGGAAGGCAAGGGCGGCCACGCTGCCAAGCCGCATGAGACCATCGACACCACCGTCATGGCCTCGCAGATCGTGCTGGGCCTGCAGACCATCGCCAGCCGCAACGCCGATCCTGTGGATCAGGTTGTGGTCTCGGTGACTTCTTTTGAGACCTCCTCCAAGGCCTTCAACGTGATCCCGCAGCAGGTGCAGATCAAAGGCACCGTGCGCACCATGAGCACGGGCATGCGTGATCTGGCAGAGCGGCGGATCAAGGAAATCTGCACCGGTATTTCTGCGGCCTGCGGCGGCACGGCGGATATCAACTACATGCGCGGCTACCCGGTGATGGTGAACTCCGAAGCGCAAACCGAATTTGCAGCGGATGTGGCGAAGTCCATTTCCGGCCAATGCGAGGATGCGCCGCTGGTCATGGGCGGCGAGGATTTCGCCTTCATGCTGGAAGAGCGCCCCGGCGCCTATATTCTGGTCGGCAACGGCGACACGGCGGCGGTGCACCACCCGGAGTACATCTTCAACTACGAAGCCATTCCGGCAGGCTGCAGCTGGTGGGCGGGGATCGTCGAGCAGCGCATGCCCGCTGCGTGAGACTGGCAGCCCGGCCGTCAGGCCGGGCGCATTTGCGGCGGTTGCGGATCAGGCGTTGGGCATGATCCGGTCGATACCGCCCATTTTCTCCTGGTCGGCCAGGGCGACCTCATCGGCCAGCTTTTCTGCAAACAGCTGGTCCATGATCTCCTGGCCCATCTCGGCCACCTTGTCCGGCGTCAGGCCGGAACGGATGGCGTTCAGGCTGAACTGGACCAGAAACTCAGGGTTCTGGACTTGGTCAATCATTTGCTGGTTCGGTTCGTTCATCAGGGATACTCCGCTTGGAACCGGCAGGGCATTGCCCTGTCCGGGGTCTTCTAAGAAGAGAGATTCCCCGAAAACCGCCAAAATATCGTAAATTTGTCAGCGCAGCTGCTGCGGAGGGTCAACCGCGGCCCCAGAGCTCCTGGTAGACTGCTTCGATGCCGGCAGCCTCGCTGGCGGCGCTGAAGCTATGGCAGGCCACGTCCCGCGCGGCGGCAGACAAGGCCGCATGGCGCTCTGTGTCGCCCAAAATTGCAAGGGCGGATTTTGCTGCGCCGGGCGCATCTTCCAGCGCCAGCACCGCTCCGGCGCGCCCCTGCGCCGAAAACGCCCGGTAGTATCCCGTGTCGGAGCTGACAAAGGGCACGCCCGACGCCATGCCTTCCAGCGGCACCATGCCAAATCCCTCGTAGCGCGGCAGCTGCATCACCAGCGACAGCCCCCGCATCAGCGCGGGCAGCTGGTCCTGCGGCACTTCGCCAGGGAAGAGAATGCGGTCACTGAGCCCGGCAGCAGCGATCCTGTCCTGAAGACCCTTCAGGAACCCCCGATGCTCGCGCGTGGCGCGGCCGATGATCAGCGCCTTGGCACCGGGCAGGTCCGGCAGCAGGTGAAGCATTGCCTCGACAAAAAGATCGGTGCCCTTTTCGGGGCGGATGCGGCCGATGGTGGCAATCCCGAGGCTGCCGCCATGCCCCAGCGCGGCCCAGGCTGCGGCGCGGTCGGGGGCAGGTGTAAACATCGCTGTATCCACCCCATGCGGCACCACGGCGCGCACGTTCGGCACAAACCCGGCTGCCGTTTCGGTGGTCGCAATCACCGCGTCCATGCGGGAAATCAGCCAGCGCGGGATGGCCGAATGCAGCCGCTGGGCAGCAGAGGTGAAGACAATGCGGATAGGCAGTTTCAGAACGTCGCGCGACCAGATCGCGGCGCGCATCTCGGTGTTGCGGCGCACGTGCCAGATTGCAAAGGGCTTTCCCTCCGGTGCGGCGCGGGACATCCGGCGCGCGTCCTTCAGCGTGATGGGCTCCGGGCAGCCGGGCAGGGGGCGGCCCACCAGGTGCAGGTCGTGCGATTTCACCTGCTGGCGGACCACATTGGCCGCTGTCGCTGAAACCCCGGTGAAATTCCTGTTGAAATTCGTGACGAACAGATCGGCCAACTCAGCCCCCAAGCTCAAGTTCCTGAACCAGCAAGCCGGCCACATGTTCCAGCTTCTCTGCCTGCTGGCAGGCAAAACCCTGGGCTGCCGTGCGCGCTTCGGTCAGGGCGTCCGGATCGGCCAGCCAGTGATCCACCGCCAGGGCGAGGGTCTCTGCATCCTTGACTTCAACCGCCCCGCCGGCACTCTCCAGGGCTGGGAAGGTCTCGGTGAAATTGTGATAGCCGGGGCCTGTGATCACCGCAGCACCCGACTTTGCAACTTCAAAGGGATTGTGCCCGCCGATCGGCTCCAGCGAGCCGCCGAGGAAGACGATGGGCGACAGCGCATACCAGGTGCCGACCTCGCCCAGGGTGTCGGCAAGATAGACCTGCGTTTCCGGTTCCGGCTCTTCGCCCTTGCTGCGGCGGGCACAGGACAGGCCGGCAGCCCTGATCAGCGCTTCGATCTCGTCCCCCCGTTCGGGGTGGCGCGGGGTGAGAACAAGGCAAAGATCTTTGTGGGTCTCCAGCAGGCGTTTCTGGGCGGCCAGTACGGGCTGTTCTTCACCGGCATGAGTGGAGCTGGCAATCCAGACGGGCCGCGGCCCGATGGCGGCGCGGCTTTCCTCCAGCAAAGCTGCGTCGACCGGCAGCGGCGCGGCGGCGGCTTTCAGGTTGCCGCCCGGTCTCACGCGCTCTGCAGGCGCCCCGATGATGCGCAGGTCGTCGGCCATGCGGACATTCTGTGATAGGAAGAGGCTGAATTGGTCCAGCACAAAGGCGGCCGTCGGAGCCTGTTTCTGCCAGCGGCGGATCGAGCGCGGCGAGAGCCGGGCATTGACCAGTGCCAGCGGCACGCCGCGCCTGCGGGCCGCGGTCAGCGCCACCGGCCAAAGTTCGCTTTCAACGAAGATGCCGGCATCCGGTTTCCAGTGATCCAGGAACCGGCGCACTGGTCCCGGCGCATCCAGCGGTGCAAACTGATGGCGGCCGTTTTCCGGCATCCGCTTCGCGGCCACCTCGGCAGAGGTGGCGGTGCCCGAGGTCAGCAGGAATTGCGCCTCCGGCAGGAGGGCGGACAGTTTGCCGATCAGGGTCAGGGCCGCAAGGCTCTCTCCGACCGAGGCGGCGTGGAACCACACCAATGTGCCCTTCGGCCGGGGGGCGGTTGCATATCCCAGGCGTTCGCGGCAGCGATCCGGCGCCACGCCGTGATCCGCCAGTTTGGCAGCCACCTTGCGGTAGGCCAG
>CAJXHQ010000365.1 GCA_913054485.1 uncultured Paracoccaceae bacterium | reverse complement strand
AGCCGGTCGCGGATCCATTCCGAAATATACTTCGGACCTTTCTCCTTGAACTGCTGGAGCTTGATCAGCAGGCGGTCATTCCGGCTGAGCGGCGGGCGGACCGGCAGCGGGGTGTCGATCATGGCGATCAGTGCCGTTTCCTGCCCGGCTGCGTGCAACTGGTGCGCCATCTCAAAAGCGGAGATGCCGCCGCCGGAGTATCCGCCCAGAAGATAGGGGCCTTCGGGCTGGACCTGGCGGATCTCGGCGAGGTAGTCGCGCGCGGCCTCTTCCATCGAGCTGTGCGCAGGTTCATCGCCAATCAATCCGCGGGCCTGCAAGCCGTAAACCGGGCGCCTCCGGCCGACCAGCAGCGCCAGATGGCGCAGGTTCAGCACGTTGCCGAACATGCCTGCTACCAGGAAGAACGGCCGCCGCCCGGTCCCGTCGCCGGGGTGCAGGGTGACGAGATGCTTGCGGGCGGGCCCGGCCTCTGCCGGGGCCTCGCCCTTGGCGTCTTGCGCGGTCACGCCGCCGCCGGTCCGGGCGATGATCATCTCTGCCAGTTTGGCCACGCTGGGGGCCTCGAACAGGGCCGAGATGGCAAATTCCACACCAAAGGCCGCCTTCACCCTGGCGAAAAGACGCACCGCAATCAGGCTGTGGCCGCCAAGGTCGAAGAAACTGTCCTCCGCCCCAACTTGCGACACTCCCAGAAGGCTGGCGAAAAGCTCCGCCAGCTCCTGCTCAACGGGGTTGCGCGGGGCGATGTAATCAGTGTCGAGTTCGGGGCGTTCAAAGCTTTGGCCGCCGCTGCTGTCCTCTGGCAGGCCCAGATCCGACTGCGCCGTCAGCGCGGGCAGGTCGAGTGAGGAGACAATCACCTGCGGCTGCCCCAGCGCCAGTGCGCGTTCCAGCGCGATGCCGCCTTCGGCGGCCTTGATGCCGCCGGCGATATTGGCCTGCAGCCGCCGCTCGCCCGGCGAAAGGGGCTGAGCAGATCCGCCGGCCGCCAGCCCCAGATCCGCCGCCGTATGGTCCGTCCCGGAGGCCGCAGAGAGGTCCAGCCCGCCGGCCATCCGCTTCATCTGGAAGCCGTGGATCTCGGCGCAGACCTTTCCCGCTGCATCCGTCAGCGTTATGTCGAAGGAGGCAAAGCCCTCTTGCAGCCCGGTGGCCACGCGCACATGGCTGCGCAGATCTGCGGCCAGCACGGCAAAAATGCGGATTTCGCCGTAGGATACGGGTACCCACAGGTTGCGCCCGCCATAGCCCGGTACCAGCCCCATGGCCCAGCCGGTGGCCAGGTCCAGCAGACCCGGATGCAGCATGCAGCCGTCGTCCTGGGCCGCTGCGGGCAGTTTCAGACGGGCTATGCCCTCACGGTCTCCGGTGGCGGTCTGCTCCAGCACGTGCCAGCGCGGGCCGAAGTTCAGGTGTTTTTCCTGCGGCGAGCGCAGCCGCCCGGCGCCGCCGGTTAGAAGCTGGGTGCAGCGGGCTTCGACGGCGGCCAGATCCAGCGCAGGCGGAGTTCCGGCCTCCGGTGTCAGGACCAGCTTGGCCTGCGCATTCAGCGCATAGCCCCCTTCGGACTGGCTGTGCACGGCGAATGAATAGCCGTCCTCAATGGCTTCAAGCCGGACGATGACCTCCCGGCCCGTATCCCCCACCTGCAGCGGGCGGAAGAAGTAGAGGTCGCGGATTTCAAAGGGAACCTTGACCCCCTGCGCCGCCAGCGCCTCGGCGGCGAGTTCGATATAGCCGGTGCCAGGCACAAGCGCGGTGCCATCCTCGGTGCGGTGTTCGTCCAGCAGCCAGCTGCCCGACGCCGTATATTGCGCCGAAAAGATGCGGTTGCCGAAGGCGTCAAAGCCCTGTTCGTCAAGCAAGGGCTGGGCGCAGGCCTCCCGGGCGCTGGGCGCGGCCTTGCCATGGCGCGCGTCCATGGCCTCGGCGGCCATGCCGGTGTCGCTCCAGACGCCCCAGTCGATGGCAACCACTTTGGTCTTTCCGGTGCGGCGCGACTTCGCCCAGGCGTTCAGGAATTCATTGGCGGCGATATAATCCGCCTGGCCCGCGGGCCGTGTGACGGTGGAAGAGGAGGAGAACAGCACCATCAGCTCCAGCGCGCCGTCGGGGAATATCTCCTGCAGCACGCGCAACCCGCTGACCTTAGGGTCCAGTACGCGGGCGATCTGTTCTTCGGTCTTGGCCAGCAGCGGCCCGTCCTCGATATGGCCCGCGCCGTGGATCACACCGGTGAGCGGGCCGAAGGCGGCCTCAGCTTCATGGACCGCAGCGCGCATCTGGCTGGCGTTGCAGACATCTGCTGCCAGCGGCAGGACGCGGCCCTTGCCGATCTCCTCCAGCGCCTGCACCGCGCGGATGCGGCGGGCCTTGCGGTTGGCGGGGCTGTGGCCGGCAAGGTAGCGCTTCCAGGCCGCGCGGGGCGGCAGGCCCTCGCGGGAGATCAGCACCACATTGGCGCCGTAGCGGCGCATCAGCCGGTCGGCCATGGTGAGGCCGATGCCGCCGTATCCGCCGGTGATCAGATAGGTGCCGCCCTGTTTGAAGACCGGCTGTTCCGCCTCGGCCAGCGGGGCAGGCCGGAAGGTCTGCTCAAACCGCTTGCCTCCGCGCCATGCGGCAGTGACGCCTGCAGGTTCGGCCAGCAGCTCTTCCAGCAGCCGCGGGGTGATATCCGGTGCCGCGCCCTTGGCCCGCCATCCGCCGGGGGCTTCGGGCAGTTCGATATCCACTGTGGCGCAGGTGACGCCGGGCAGTTCACGCGGGATGACACCGGCCGGACCGGCGATCAGCGCTTTTTCCGGGTAGGGCAGCGCCTCGCCGCGCACCTGGGCCGCGCCGGTGGTCAATGCGGTGATATGGACCGGGCCCGGCAGCTCCGCGTTGCCAAGCGCCTGTGCCAGGGCCGTCAGCGCGTAGAAACCCATTTCCAGGTTGCGGTCAAAGAAGGAAGCATCGGAACGGTAGATTTCTTCGCGCGTCACCAGCCAGAAGTGGGCGATGCGGCCGGGCAGCAGGCCGGCCTGCGCCAGATCCGCCAGCAGCGCCTCAAAGACCGGGCGCCCCTGTTCCGGGGGGAGAACATAGGAGGTTTCAGACAGCTGCGCATAGCTGTCACCGGGGCGCACGCGGGCGACCCGGTGGCCTGCGGTCTCCAGCTGGGCCGCGGCCTTGGCGGCGATGCCGCAGTCATCTTCAAAGATCAGCCAGGTCTGCGGGGCACTGGCCAGTTCGGTTTCAATGTCCACAACACAGTCTGCCAGCCGCGGGTGCCAGGCCGGGCGGTATCCCCAGTCCGCGATATCCTCGTGCCGCTTCGGTGCAGGTGTCTCTGCCGCAGCGGCCTGTGGTGCGGCTTCGATGAAATAGCGGCTGCGCTGGAACGCATAGGTGGGCAGCACCACACGGTTGCGCCGCGCCTCGCCCCAGATCTGCGGCCAGTCGGCCTCTGCGCCGCAGGCCCAGAGCCGCCCGATCACGCCAAAGAAATAGGCGTCATCCATCACGTCCTGATCCGGGTGGCGCAGAGAGCTGAGAACCTGACCGGGTGCGATTTGCGGCTGCATCTGCGCCAGCGAGGACAGGGCTTTTCCGGGGCCGACCTCCAAGTAGACCCGGCCCGGGTCGGCGGCCAGCGCTGCGGCGCAGTCAGAGAAATGCACGGTGTTGCGCAGCTGTGCGACCCAGTATTCCGGGTCGGTGGACTGTTCGGCTGTCAAAATCTTGCCGGTGCGGTTGGACATGATGTCCATTTGCGGCGCGTTCAGACTGAGCGACCGCAGGAAATCCCCGTAGTCCTTCAGGATCGGCTCCAGCATCCGGGAATGTGCGGCGATGTCGATCTGGATGCGCTGGTGGTCGATGTCCTGTGCCGACAGCACGCCTGCCAGCCGGTCCAGTGCCTCCTGAGGCCCGCTGACGGCGGTGAGGCCGGGGGCGTTGACGCTTGCGATGTCCAGATCGTCCCCAATGAGCGCTTGCACCCCGGCTAGGGGCAGCGAGATCGACAGCATGCCGCCCGCAGGCACCGTATCGAACAGCCGCCCGCGCAGGAGCACCAGATCAATGCAATTCTCGAACGAAATCACGCCGGCCAGGCAGGCGGCGGTGTTTTCGCCCATGGAATGGCCCACCAGTGCGGCGGGTTTCACCCCCCAGCTGATCCAGAGCTGCGCCAGCGCGTATTCCACGATCATAATCAGCGGCAACTGCGCCGAGGGCCTCATCAGCGCCTTGTCTGCGGCCTCGCAGGCGTCCTCCTCGGGCAGCCAGAGCGCGCGGAT
>CAJXHQ010000364.1 GCA_913054485.1 uncultured Paracoccaceae bacterium | reverse complement strand
CGGGGCCAGCGTGTCGGCGACGACGCTCTAAGCAGTCACAAATGTCCAATTCGCCTGGCCGAAGGCCGGGCAGCGCCCGTCCGCCCCCATGGGCGGGCGCTACGCTTCCGCCCGCGGCCGGACGCTGCCCTTCACGTGTCATTGGTGCGGCGCGCATATATGTTTTAAGCTTGAAACTTTATACTTGAAGTTTTTGCCGGCGGGCCTATCGTAAATACTGAGGAACCAGCACCCCCGGGAGGAAACCATGAAAGTTGCATGTCTAGGCGGCGGCCCGGCGGGCCTGTATTTTGCGATCTCCATGAAGCTGCGCCAGCCGGATGCAGAGGTCACCGTGATCGAGCGTAACAAGGCGGATGATACTTTCGGCTGGGGCGTGGTTCTGTCCGACGATGCGCTGGACAACCTGCGCGAAAATGATCCCCAAAGCGCCGAGGCGATCCGCGAGTGTTTTGCCTATTGGGACGACATCGCCGTGGTCCGCAATGGCGAGCGCACGGTGTCCGGCGGTCATGGTTTTGCCGGGATCGGCCGCAAGCAGATGCTGCTTCTGCTGCAGGACCGGGCGCGTGAACTGGGCGTGGATCTGCAATATGAAACCGAGGCGAAACCGGCCTCGGAATATCAAAAAGACTATGACCTGGTGGTGGGCTGCGACGGGTTGAATTCCCGCGTGCGCACTGAGTTTGAAGAGCAGTTCAAGCCCAGCATCGACGTGCGCCCCTGCAAGTTCATCTGGCTTGGCACGCATCAGAAGTTCGACGATGCATTCACCTTCATCTTCGAGAAGACCAAACACGGCTGGGTCTGGATCCACGCCTACCAATTCGACGATGACACCGCGACGGTGATCGTCGAATGCCGCCCGGAGACCTGGGAGGCCTGGGGCTTTGAGGATATGTCCAAGGAAGAAATTATCTCCACCTGCGAGGAGATCTTCAAGGACCACCTCGGCGGCCATGAGCTGATCTCCAACGCCGATCACTTGCGCGGCTCGGCGGTCTGGATGAACTTCCCCCGTGTGCTCTGTGAAAAATGGTACCACGAGAATGTCGTGCTTTTGGGCGATGCCTCGGCGACGGCGCATTTCTCCATCGGCTCCGGCTCGCGGCTGGCCTTTGACAGTGCGATTGCGCTGGCGGAGTTTGTCTCGACCGAACCGACGCTGGAGCAGGCCTTTGAGCGCTACCAGGAGGAGCGCCGTCTGGACGTGCTGCGGCTGCAATCGGCGGCGCGCAACTCGCTCGAATGGTTCGAGGAGGTGGAGCGCTACCTGGACACCGATCAGACCCAGTTCAATTACGCGCTGCTGACCCGCTCGCAGCGGATCAGCCACGAGAACCTGCGCCTGCGTGATCCTGACTGGGTGGCCAGGGCGGAAAAATGGTTCCAAGAGAAATCCGGCGTGCCCGCCGATGCGCCGGTGCGCGCGCCGATGTTTGCGCCTTTCAAAGTGGGCAACATGGCGCTGAAGAACCGCATCGTGGTGTCGCCCATGGCGCAGTACAAGGCGGTGGACGGCACCCCCACCGACTGGCACCTGATCCATTATGGCGAGCGCGCCAAGGGCGGGGCAGGGCTGGTCTATACGGAAATGACCTGCGTGTCGGCTGATGGGCGGATTACGCCCGGCTGCCCCGGCCTTTATGCGCCGGAACATGAAGCGGGCTGGAAACGGCTGACCGATTTTGTCCACGCCGAGACTGACGCCAAGATCTGCTGCCAGATCGGCCACTCTGGCCGCAAGGGCTCTACCCAGCTGGGGTGGGAGACCATGGATGCACCCCTGAAAGAGGGCAACTGGGAGACCATCTCGGCCTCCGCAATCCCGTGGTCGGACAGCAACCCCGCCCCGCGTGAAATGACCCGCTCTGATATGGATGCGGTGACAGCAGAGTTCGTGGCCGCGGCTGAAATGGCGGACCGTGCCGGCTTTGACATGATCGAGCTGCACGCCGCCCACGGCTACCTGATCTCGTCTTTCATCTCGCCGATGTCCAACACGCGCGGTGATGAATACGGCGGCTCTTTGGAAAACCGCATGCGCTACCCGCTGGAAGTGTTCAACGCGATGCGCGGCGCATGGCCTGCCGGAAAACCGATGTCGGTGCGGATCTCTGCCAATGACTGGGTCGGTGACGCAGGCGTGACCCCGGAAGAGGCGGTGCGGATTGCCAAGGCCTTCTCAGATGCAGGGGCGGATATCATCGACGTCTCTGCCGGGCAGACGTCGGTTGAGGCAGAGCCGGTCTATGGCCGCATGTTCCAGACGCCGTTTTCCGACCGCATCCGCAACGAGGCGCGGATTGCCACCATGGCTGTCGGCAATATCTTTGAGGCGGATCACGCCAATTCGATCCTGATGGCAGGCCGGGCCGATCTGGTCTGCGTCGGCCGCCCGCACCTGGCCGATCCCTACTGGACCCTGCATGAGGGCAAGAAGATCGGGGACCGTCTGGCCCCCGACTGGCCGCTGCCCTACCATGCTGGCCGGGATCAGGCCTGGCGCCTAGCGGACAGGGAAGCGGAGATGGTGATCAGGGCATGAGCTTGAAGGGCAAACACGCGGTTATAACCGGCGGCGGATCGGGCGTGGGGGCTGCCATGGCGGCGGCTTTTGCGGCCCAGGGCGCCAAGGTGACGGTTCTGGGCCGGCGGCTGGAGCCGCTGCAGGAAGTTGCAGCGCCGCTTGGCGGTTTTGCAGCCTCCTCCGACGTGACCAACCGTGCCTCGGTGGAGGCTGCTCTGGACGCTGCCCGCGACGTCAACGGACCGGTGCAGGTCGCGGTTGCCAATGCGGGCGCTGCGCCCAGCAAGCCTTTTGCCAAGATGAGCAGCGCGGATTTCTCCGCGGCTCTGGGCGTGAACTTGGAAGGGGTGTTCAATCTCTGGCAATCGGCGCTGGCAGATATGCAGGGGCAGGGATGGGGGCGAATGATTGCCGTGGCTTCTACCGCTGGCCTCAAAGGCTATCCTTACGTCGCCGGATACTGCGCTGCCAAACACGGCGTCGTCGGGCTGACCCGCGCGCTTGCGCAGGAACTGGCGAAAAGCGGCATCACCGTCAACGCGATCTGTCCGGGCTTCATCGAAACGCCTTTGCTGGAGGCCTCGGTGCGGACTATCACCGCCAAGACCGGCATGAGCCGCGAGGATGCGGTGAAGCGCCTGAGCGCAGGAAACCCGCAGGGCCGCTTGATCCAGCCTCAGGAAGTGGCGGACACGGCGCTGTGGCTCGCATCAGACGCGGCCGGATCGGTGAATGGCAGCGCGCTGCCGCTTTCGGGAGGCGAGATTTGAACAACACGGCCAGCACAGAGACATCCAAGGAACGGCTGCGGCTCTGGCTGAGGGCGCTGAAGGCCACCCGCGCGGTGGAAAGCGCTGTGCGTGAGAACCTGCGGCTGGAGTTTGCCACCACCCTGCCGCGCTTCGACGTGATGGCCGCACTCAGCCAGTATCAGGACGGGCTGAAGATGAGCGAGCTGTCCGGCGTGCTGAAAGTCTCCAACGGCAATGTCACCGGCATTGTCGAACGGCTGGCCGAAGACGGTTATGTCGCGCGCGAAAAGGTTCCGGGTGACCGCCGCGCCTCGCTGGTGAAAATGACCGATGCGGGCCGCGCTGAATTCGCCGCACAGGCCGCTGCCCATGAGGCCTGGATCAACCGTATTTTCGAAGGCGTGCCCGGTGAGGAAGCCGCGCGCATTGCCGAGAGCCTCGACATTGTGGCGCGGCAGCTGGAAGACAAGGATTGAGAGATGAGAACCGACGTTGAGCATTTCCGCTGCGAGATCAAGGACGGTATCGCCACCGTGGCGCTGGACCGGCCCGAACGGAAGAACCCGCTGACCTTTGAAAGCTACGCTGAACTGCGCGACTGGTTCCGCGATCTGCATTATTCGGACGAGGTGAAGGCGGTGGTCTTTGCCTCTAACGGCGGCAATTTCTCCTCCGGCGGCGATGTGCATGACATCATCGGGCCGCTGGTCGGCATGAACATGAAGGATCTGCTGAAGTTCACCCGCATGACCGGGGATCTGGTCAAGGCGATGGTGAACTGCGGCAAGCCGATCATTGCCGCCATCGATGGGGTCTGCGTCGGCGCCGGGGCGATCATCGCCATGGCTTCCGACATCCGCATCGCCACGCCGGAGGCCAAGACCGCCTTCCTGTTCACCCGGGTCGGCCTTGCGGGCTGCGATATGGGGGCCTGTGCGATCCTGCCCCGCCTGATCGGTCAGGGCCGGGCGGCAGAGCTGATGTACACCGGCCGCTCTATGGGCGCCGAAGAAGGCGCAGCCT
>CAJXHQ010000363.1 GCA_913054485.1 uncultured Paracoccaceae bacterium | reverse complement strand
GCTACACCCCAACCCGCGGCCGGGAGCCGCCCCTGCGCATTCCGGAGAGACCTGATGCCCAAATCCGTCATCATCACCTGCGCGCCCACCGGCGGCATTCACACCCCGACCATGTCGGAGCACTTGCCGATCACACCGAGCGAGATCGCAACCGCCAGTATCGAGGCGGCTGAGGCTGGTGCGTCGATCATCCACCTGCATGCGCGTGATCCCGAGACCGGCAAGCCGGACGCCAACCCCGATCTGTTCATGGATTTCCTGCCGCGCATCAAACAGGCGACGGATGCGGTGATGAACGTCTCCACCGGCGGGGGCCTTGGCATGACGCGCGAAGAACGCCTGCGCGCCGCCATGCGCACCAGCCCGGAAATGGCCAGCATGAACATCGGGTCGATGAACTTCGGCATCTTCCCGATGAAGGACAAGTATTCCAACTGGAAGCACGACTGGGAGCCCGAGTTCCTGGACATGACCCGCGACTTCATCTTCCGCAATACATTCGCGGATATCGAATACACGCTGAAAGAGCTGGGCGAAGGCCATGGCACGCGGTTCGAGTTCGAATGCTACGATCTGGGCCACCTTTATAACCTGGCCTGGATCCGCGATCAGGGCTGGATCAAGGGGCCGATTTTTGTGCAGATGGTCTTTGGCATTCTGGGCGGCGTTGGCGCTGACCTCGACAACCTCATGCATATGCACACCATCGCCAACAAGCTGTTCGGCGACGATTATGAATGGTCGGTGCTGGCTGCGGGGCGCCACCAGATGCCCTTCACCACGCAGAGCGCGCTTCTGGGCGGCAACGTGCGGGTTGGCATGGAAGACAGCCTTTATATCGGGCCGGGCCAGAAGGCGACGTCCAGCGCCGAACAGGTGCTCAAGATCCGTAGCATCGTCGAAAATCTCGGCCATACGGTCGCCACTCCGGCAGAGGCGCGCGCGCGGCTTGGCCTGAAGGGCGGCGATCAGGTTGCATTCTAAGGGGGGAACCATGGACATTCAGACAAAACAGCTGATCAACGGCGAACTGGTCGCAGGCGAAGGCGATGCCATCGCAGTAATCAACCCCGCCGACGGCAGTGAAATCTGCGCGATCAACGCCGCCACCACGGAACAGACCGACGCGGCCATGGCCGCAGCGGACGAGGCGTTCCAGACCTTCGCCGAGACCACCCCGGCGGAACGGGCAGAGATCCTGACCGCCATCGCCGACACATTGCAGGACAACGCCGAAGAACTGGCGGCGCTCGAAAGCCTTGATGCCGGCAAACCCTGGCCTTCGGCGCTGGAGGATGAAACCCCGCTGACCATCGACACTTTCCGCTTCTTTGCGGGTGCCGCGCGCACGCAAAGCGGTGTGAAGGCGGGTGAATATGTGGCCGGCCATACCAGCATGATCCGCCGTGATCCGGTGGGCCCGGTGGCGGCAATCGCGCCCTGGAACTACCCCTTGATGATGGCCGCCTGGAAACTGGCTGCCCCCATTGCGGCGGGCTGCACCGTGACGCTGAAACCTGCGCAGCTGACGCCGCTGTCGACCTTGCGCGCGGCTGAACTGATCAGCACCATCGTCCCCAAGGGCGTGGTCAACGTGCTGCACGGGCGCGGCAGCCAGATCGGTGATCAGATGATCAACGATCCGCGCACCGAGGCCATTACAGTCACCGGCTCCAACCGCACCGGATCGGAGGCGATGAAAGCTGCCTCCAAACAGATCCGCCACGTGCATTTGGAGCTGGGCGGCAAGGCGCCGGTCATCGTGTTCGAAGACGCTGATATCGACGCGGTGGCTGAAACCGTGCGCTATGGGTCGTTCTTCAACGCAGGCCAGGACTGCGCGCAGCCCTGCCGGATCATGGTGGCCGATGCTATCTACGACAAAGTTGTCGCGGCCATCGCCGGACAGGTCGGCCAGATCAAACTGGGCGCACCGCGCAGCGAAGGCACCGAAATGGGCCCGGTCATCTCGGCGGCGCAGCGCGACACGGTTGCCGGTTTTGTCGACCGCGCCCGCGGATCCTGCGAAGTTATCACCGGCGGCAAATCCGTCGACGGGCCGGGCTTCTTTTTTGAACCCACCGTGCTGGCAGATGTCGACAACGCCGCCGAGGCCGCCACAACCGAGATCTTCGGCCCCGTGGTCACCATCTCGCGCTTCAGCGACGAAGCAGACGCGCTGAAGATCGCCAATGCCAGCCGCTTTGGCCTCGCCTCTTCGGTCTGGACCAATAACACAGGGCGGGCGATGCGGATGTCGTCGAAGCTGCGCTACGGGTTTACCTGGGTGAACACCCACGGCGTCGCCACGCCGGAAATGCCCTGGGCGGCGATGAAGTCCTCCGGCACCGGCTGCGACATGTCGGTCTATGCGCTGGATGCCTACACCGCTGTCCGTCACGTGATGATCGCACATGGGGAATAGCATGACCAAACACACCGCTATTGTAACCGGCGGCAGCCGCGGCATCGGGCGCGCCATCGTCGACCGGCTTCTGACCGATGGCGCAAATGTCGTCACCTGCGGGCGCGGGGCGCGCCCGGACGATCTGCCCGAGGCCGTGGTCTGGGTCCAGGCCGATGTCTCGCTGACCGGCGATGCCGCACGGCTGATCAAGGCGGCCAACACCGCCTTTGGCCGGGTGACTCTGCTGGTGAACAACGCCGGTGTGCAGGTCGAGAAGACCGTCGCCGACAGCGATGATGACGACTGGGATCTGGTGATGAACGTCAACTGCAAGGGCGTGTTCAACATGTGCCGCGTGGCACTGGCGGACATGGGCGCGCATGGCGGCAATATCATCAATATCGGGTCAATTTCCGGCATGGTCTCGGACCCGCAGATGGCGCTTTATAATGCGTCCAAGTCTTTCGTGCACGGGCTTACCCGGTCGATCGCAGTGGATCACGGCCCCAATGTGCGCTGCAACGCCATCCGCCCCGGCTGGATCATGACAGAGATGGCAGAGGACGGCTTTGCGCTGGCAAATGACCCCGACGCAGCAATGAAGGACGCACTGGCGCGACATCCCGTGGGCCGCTTCGGCAAGCCCGAGGATATCGCCAATATGGTGTCCTGGCTGGCCTCGGACCAGTCCTCCTATATGACCGGAGAATGCCTGACAGTTGACGGCGGCATGACCGCCGCATCGCCCCTTAATCCAGGATTGTTCTGATGGTTGAGTTTTCCCACACCGCCTGTCTTGGCGCAGGTGTCATCGGCGCCAGCTGGACGGCGCAGTTTCTGGCCTCGGGCCGGTCGGTCGCCGTGTACGACCCCTCCCCCAAGGCTGAAAAAGCCGTACGCGACTACATCGGCCGGGCCTGGCCCGCGATGGAGGAACTGGGGCTCACCGCCAATGGCACCCCCGATGCGGTCAGCTTTCACACCTCGGCCGCGGCCGCCGTTGACGGGGCCGGTTTTGTGCAGGAAAACGTCCCCGAGAGGGTAGCGATCAAACATGCGACCTTCGCTGAGATCGAACCGGTATTGCTGAAAGACGCCATTGTGGCCAGCTCTGCCTCAGGGCTGACGCTAAGCCAGATGCAGGGCGGCTGGAAGGATCCGGCGCGTTTTGTGCTGGGCCATCCGTTCAACCCGCCGCATTTGATCCCGCTGGTGGAGCTGTCGGGCAATGAAAAGACCGGTGCAGGCGTCATCGATGCCGCGGAACGGTTCTATGACGCGGTCGGAAAGGTCACCATCCGGGTCAACAAAGAAGTCCCCGGCCATGTCGCCAACCGCCTTCAGGCCGCCGTCTGGCGCGAAGCAATCCACCTTGTAAAAGAAGGTGTCGCCAATGTGGAGGACGTGGATAAAGCCATGTGGGCCGGCCCCGGCCTGCGCTGGGCCGCCATGGGACCGACCATGCTGTTCAACCTCGGCGCCGGCGAGGGCGGACTGCAATCGTTCTGCGACCACTTCACCGATACGTTCAACGGCTGGTGGGACGGGCTTGGCACGCCTTACCTGGATGAGGACACCATCGCCCAGCTGGTAAAAGGCGTGGGAGAAGAGGCCGATGGCAAATCCCCGGAACAATTGTCTGCCGAGCGCGATGCGCTGATCGTTGCCATGCAGAAAGCCGCGGCCACGCTGCGCAAGGGCTGATCCGCCGGACGTACCTCTGCGCTGCAGCACTTACCGCGACCCAGACTAGTAAATGAAAACCAGGGGCCGCAGCCGGAAATGGCGCGGCCCTTGTGCTCGCCTATCAGATTTCCCCCAAAAGGTTCATTTTCCGGCGGGTTTTTTCCGATACGGGCTTGCTCTATTGCTGCGATGAGTCAATGTGATATTATAACAGTAT
>CAJXHQ010000362.1 GCA_913054485.1 uncultured Paracoccaceae bacterium | reverse complement strand
ACATCGGGAAGGCCCATGGCTGGCTGGCCAGATAGCTGACCGGCCCGACCTGCACTGCGGTTTCCTCAAAAACTTCGCGCCGCACCGCGGCCTCCAACGTTTCGCCAGGTTCAACAAAGCCGGCCAGAAGGGAGTACATATTATCGGGCCAGCCGGGAGAGCGGCCCAGCAGGACGGACTCCCCATGCGTGATCAGCATGATCACCACCGGATCCGTGCGGGGGAAATGCGCCGCTCCGCAGCTGGGGCAATTGCGCTGCCAGCCCGCCTGGTACACCTCGCTTTGCCCCCCGCAGCAGGCACAGAACCGATGCGTCCGGTGCCAGCCCTGCACCGCCTTGGCGGTCGCGGCCAATTCAGCCTCCAAGGGCGTCAGTGCTGTCATGATCCGGCGCAGCTCTGCAAAGACCTGGCCTTGCGGCAGGTCCGGATGCTGCTGTTCACTCGGATCCAGGAACCCGCCTAGCTGCCCGGGATCCAGATCATCAGGCGTCCAGCCGGTCAAAGCCGCCGCAAACAAGGGCGCGCCCTGCGGGTCCAGCCCCAGGAACACTGAGGTGTCTTCACAACCTGAGGTCAGCGCGTGGCTGACCGGCAGCAGGGCAAGCTTCTCTGGCTGCCCGGCCTTATCAAGCTGCAGAAGCGGTTTGCCCTGCCAAAGCAGCAGAACCCGCGCTGCCGGGTTTCGCCAGGCGGCCGCCAGGGCTGCGGCATCGCCCCGCAAATGCGCGGCACGGTCCAGCCCGCCGCCGCCGAATGTTACCTGCTCTGCCCGTTTCACGCGCCTGTTCTCCTGCCTGCTCCCCTACACCGGGAGCCCTATCAAAACCACACCATTAAAAAAACAACACCCGGCCGAAAATATTAACGAATTACCGAATCGGCCACTTGCACCGCCTCGAATCACCTGACTAGGATCATTTCTGACACCTCTCCGAGAATTCGGCAGTGAAACAGAGAAGTGTCGCCAATGTCGGGATATCAGAAGAATCCCCTAAAATAGCGAGTATGCGGTGCAGCCATAGGCTGCTTTTCTGGAACCGCGGGAAAGCCTCTGGAAATGAGGCGGCAACAAGAACGGGTCAAACGTTGTTCGCTATAGGCAGAATGCAATGACGCACAAAAGGCACATCCCAGCCGCCAGGTCAGCGGCTCTGCGGGTACTTGCGACAACGGACCTGCACATGTCGCTGCTGAGCCATGACTATTATGCCGACCAGCCCGACCCCTCAACCGGCCTGAGCCGCACCGCCAGCCTGATTGCCCGCGCGCGGACCGAAGCCGAGGCCTCGGGTGCGGCCTGCCTGCTGGTGGACAACGGCGACGGGCTGCAGGGGGCACCGCTTGGCGACAAGCTTCCGGAAAACCCCGGCAGGCTGCACCCGCTGATGCAGGCATTCGAAACGCTGAAATATGACGCGGCCGGGCTGGGCAACCACGATTTCAACTACGGTCTGGACCGGCTGCGCCGGGTGCTGGCCGATGCGCCTTGCCCGGTGATCTGCTCGAATATGACCGCTGCCGAACCGGGGCTTCAGCTGCCCTTCGCGCCCCACGCCGTTCTGGAGCGAAGCCTGCCTGCCGCCGGCCCCGAAGATCCGCCCCTGCGCATCGGCCTGTTCTCGGTGCTCCCGCCGCAGACCCTGCAATGGGATTCGCACCATCTGGCGGGCCGCGTTCAGATCACCCCGGTCATGGAAACCGCCCGCAGAACCGTGCAGGCGCTGAAAGCCGCCGGCTGTGATGCTGTGGTGGCGCTGGCCCATACCGGCCTCGGCCCCGAGGCCGAGCACCCGGGGATGGAAAACGCCCTGCGCCCCTTGGCCCGGCTGCCGGGGATCGACGCGATTGTTGCCGGCCACACCCACCTGCTGCTCCCCTCCGAGGACGAGCCTTTCAGCAAACCGGTGGTCATGCCGGGCTCGCTGGGCAGCCATCTGGGGGTCATCGACCTGGAGCTGCGCCGCAACGGGACCGGCTGGAAGGTGACTGGCGGCCGCTGTGCCTTGCGCCCGATCGCCCGGCGGACACCGGGCGGCGAAGTGAAACCATTGGTGCCGGAAGATCCCGGTTTCTGCGCGGCACTGGCCGAAGACCACGCTGCCACCCGCCGCCGCATGGAAGAGCCCGTCGGCTACAGCAGCCGCGCGCTGCATTCATATTTTACGTTTTTTGCGCCGGACCCGGCCCTGTCACTTGTCGCCTGCGCCCAGGCTGCAGCCGTGCGGCCGCTTCTGGCGGGCACCGCAGCGGCGGCACTGCCGCTGCTGTCCGCAGTCTCACCGGCAAAATTCGGCGCCCGCGCCGGACCGGGCTATTACACGGATGTGGACGCAGGTCCGCTGTGCTTGCGCCACGTAGCGGACCTCTACGTTTTCCCCAACGAACTGCGCGCCGTAATTGTCTCCGGGGCGCAGCTCCTGGACTGGCTGGAAATGTCGGCCGGGCTGTTCAACCAGATCACCCCCGGTTCCAGCGGCCAGCCCGCCGTGAACCCGGAGCGGGCCGGACATAACTTCGACATCCTGCACGGGCTCAGCTACGAAATCGACCTCGCCGCCCCGTCCCGTTTCACCCCGCGCGGCCAACTGGCGGATCCGCACGCCCGCCGCATCCGCAATGCCCGCTGGAACGGCGCGCCCCTGCGGGAACGCCAGCAGTTCGCGGTCGCGGTCAACAGCTACCGCGCAGCAGGCGGGGGGCACTTCCGCACCCTCGAACATGCGGTGCAGATGCCGCTGCCGCCGCTGCAGGTGCGCGACACGGTGCGCGACTACCTGGCCGGCCGGCTCCCCGAGGATCCGCTGGCCGAAGCCCCGGCCCCCTGGCGCCTGGCCCCTATGCCCGGCACTGAGATCCGAATCTCCACAGGCCCCGGCGCCCGCCCCCACCTTCACGAGCTCGATACCTCCCGCGTGGCCGCCAAAGGCCTGACCGAAGACGGATTTCTCAGCCTCGCCGTTGCGCTGTGAGCACGTCTTGCCAAGCGCGCCGGTTCTGCCTATATCAAGCATCGAGAGGTTGGCGCGGGCAAGCGCCTCGCCAACCTGGTCAGGACCGGAAGGTAGCAGCCACAACGAGCCCCGCTTGGGTCGATGTCAGCCTCTCACTTAGTTTTGGAACCCCGCGGCACCGCATGCCGCCCGCCAATGGAGGGCATTTATGATTGTTTCGAAGACCCTTCAGGCAGAGCGTTCCTGATCCGGCGTAACGCCGCACACCCTGCCTGAACCAGCCTGACGCTGCCGCGCGCGCTTGCCGCGGCAAGGGTTTTGTTATGTTTTCATAGGCAGGTCAATGTCTTACACACTTTCGGACCTCGGATGGTCCACCTTCTTTCAGCAGCAGCTCGACGCTGCCTGCACATTCTCTCCCGCCCGTATCACCGCGGTTCACCGCGACCGGCTGGCAGCCTTGGCGCCTGCGGGCGAGATCCTGCTGATCCCGGACCGCCCGACGGGCGGATTCGCCGTAGGCGACTGGATTCTGAGCGATACTCAAGGCCGGGTTCAAGCGCTCCTGGAGCGGCGAAGCGAACTCAGCCGTCGCGCCGCGGGCACCCATGCCGCAGAGCAGCTCATTGCCGCCAACACGGATGTGCTGTTCGTCACCTCCTCCTGCAACGCCGATTTCAACCCGGCCCGTCTGGAGCGCTATCTGGCCCTCGCCCATCAGGCCGGCTGCTACCCGGTGGTGGTGCTGACCAAAGCCGATACCTGCGGCGACCCCGGCGAATACCGGCGGGCCGCGGAACAGCTGGAGAGCTTTCTCACCGTGCTGACGCTGGATGCCCGCGACCCGGGTGAGCTGCGCCAGATGCTCGACTGGGTCCGGCCGGGCCAGACAGCGGCGCTGGCGGGGTCTTCCGGTGTCGGCAAAACAACGCTGGCCAACGGGCTGACGGGACGGGCCGAAGCCACGCAAGACATCCGCGACGATGATGCCAAGGGCCGCCACACCACCACCGCGCGGCACCTGCACCGGATGGTGAACGGCGGCTGGCTGATCGACACGCCGGGCATGCGCGCCCTGCGCCTGACGGACGCCGCCGACGGTATCGCCGAGGTCTTTTCGGATCTGGAAGACCTCGCCCGCGCTTGCCGCTTCAGCGATTGCAGCCACAGCGGAGACCCCGGCTGCGCCATCGGTGAGGCCATTGCCTCCGGAGACCTGGACAAAGACCGGCTGCACCGCTGGCAGAAGCTCCAGCGCGAGGACCGGCACAACTCCGAAACGCTCGCCGAATCCCGTGCACGGGACAAAGCCTTTGGCAAGATGATCCGTTCGGTCCAGAAAGCTCACAAGGGCCGCAAAGGGTAT
>CAJXHQ010000361.1 GCA_913054485.1 uncultured Paracoccaceae bacterium | reverse complement strand
CCGTCGGCTGGGCCGATGTGACCAACTACTTCCTGATCAACAACATCTCGGGCGCATGGGCCGGGTCGTTCTTTGCCAATATGGACCGCTGGAACGAGCTGCCCGAAGACCTGCAGACCCTGTTCCGCGTCTGCTGCGATCAGTCGCATTATTACCGCCAGTGGTGGTACTGGGGCGGCGAAGCCTCGCTGCGCGTCAACGGACCGAAGATGGAACTGACCACCATTCCGGACGAGGAATGGGCAACCGTGGAAAATGCCGCTGTCAAATTCTGGGACGAGATTGCCGCGGAATCCGAAACCAAAGCGAAGGTTGTCGAGATCTTCAAGCGCTACAATGCCGACATGCAAAAGGCCGGACGGCCCTATCGTTACGGCTGATCCAAAGCGCCGGCCCTCCTGTGGGCCGGCGTCTCCTCCCACTTCCCTAAAAGCCCGCTGCCCATTGGCATCGGACCGCAACACAGAAGGCCGCCAATGCTCTCCTTTGATACGCTGAAAACCCAGGTTGCCGATGGCTCCGTTGACACCGTGCTGGTTTGCCTTGTGGACATGCAGGGCCGCCTGCTGGGCAAGCGCTACCACGCGCAGAACTTTCTCGACAGCGCCTACAAGGAAACCCATTGCTGCAATTACCTGCTGGCCACCGACCTGGAGATGGCAACCCCGGACGGCTATCAGGCGACAAGCTGGGAATCCGGTTACGGCGACTACGTAATGAAGCCGGACCTCACCACCCTGCGCCCGCTGCCCTGGCTTGAAGGCACAGTGATGGTGCTCTGCGATGTTCTGGACCACCACACGCACGAGCCGGTCCCGCATTCACCCCGCCAGGTGCTGAAGACACAGATCTCCCGGGCGCAGGAACTGGGGCTGACCGCGAAAATGGCAACCGAGCTGGAATTCTTCCTGTTCGAACAGACCTTCGACGAGATCCGCGCCGGCGGCTTCCGCGATCTGAAGCCGATTTCCGGCTACAACGAGGATTACCACATCTTCCAGACCACCAAGGAAGAGCATGTGATGCGCCCGCTGCGTAATCACCTCTTCGCCGCTGGCATCCCGGTGGAAAACACCAAGGGTGAGGCCGAAGCCGGTCAGGAAGAGCTGAACATCCGGTATGACGAGGCGCTGGCCTGCGCCGATCATCACACCATTGCCAAACACGCCACCAAGGAAATCGCCCACATCCACGGCCACGCGGCATCTTTCCTGCCGAAATGGCACCATGACCGGGTCGGCTCGGCCAGCCATGTGCACCTGTCACTGTGGCGCGACGGGAGCCCTGAGTTCTACGACAAGGACGCACCGCATGGCCTGTCGGAACTGGGCCACCAGTTCTGTGCCGGGATGATCGCATATGCGCCCGACTACACGTTTTTTCTGGCGCCCTATGTGAACAGCTACAAACGCTTCATGAAGGGAACCTTCGCGCCGACCAAGACCGTCTGGTCGGTCGACAACCGCACCGCCGGTTTCCGTATGTGCGGAGAGGGCACCAAGGCTGTGCGCATGGAATGCCGCATCGGCGGATCGGACCTGAACCCCTATCTGGCGCAGGCAGCCCTGCTTGCGGCCGGCCTGAAAGGCATCGAAGACAAACTGGAACTCGCGGCACCGACGTCCGGCGATCTCTACGAGGACAGCGACGCCCGCGAAATACCGCGCACCCTGCGCGACGCGGTGGAAACCCTGCGCAGCTCTCAGATGCTGCGCGCGGCAATGGGTGACTGGGTGGTGGATCACTACACCCGCTGTGCTGAATGGGAACAGGAAGAGTTTGACCGGGTAGTGACCGACTGGGAAGTCGCCCGGGGTTTTGAGAAGGCCTGAAACACCGGCGGCGGGGGCGAGCCCCCGAACACCCGGGAAATTTCTTGGAAGAGGAAACAGGCCCGTGCCTGCACAAGTTGGAAGTCTGCGATGAACGAAACAGTCAAATGCATCTCGCCGATCGACGGATCGGTCTACCTGGAACGGCCGCTGGCCAGCCGCGACGCGGCAATGGATGCGGCTGGCCAGGCCCGCGCCGCTCAGGCCGCCTGGGCCGCGCGGCCGCTGTCGGAACGGGTTGCACTGGTGCAGGCCGCAGTGGCCGAGGTTGGCAAGACCACGGACCGCATGGCGGTGGAATTGGCGCTTCAGATGGGCCGCCCTGTCCGCTTTGGCGGTGAGTTTGGCGGCTTCAATGAACGCGCGTCCTATATGGCCGGGATCGCAGAGACGGCGCTGGCCCCCATTGTGGTGGAAGACAGCGACGCCTTCCTGCGCAAGATCGAGCGCGAAGCCCATGGCGTGGTTCTGGTGGTTGCCCCCTGGAATTACCCATATATGACGGCAATCAACACGGTGGCCCCGGCGCTGATCGCTGGCAACACCGTGCTACTGAAGCACGCGGCTCAGACCTTGCAGGTCGGCGAACGCCTCGCCGAGGCTTTTCACGCCGCGGGTGTGCCGCAGGATGTCTTCCAAAACTTGTTCCTCGACCATGGCACGACGGCAGATCTGATCTCTGGCCGCCACGTGGACTTCGTCAATTTCACCGGGTCAGTGCGTGGTGGGCAGGCCATGGAACATGCGGCGGCGGGCACCTTTATCCCCGTTTCCACAGAGCTGGGCGGCAAGGACCCCGGCTATGTCCGTGCTGACGCCGACCTCGAGGCAGCGGTCGAAACGCTGATCGACGGCGCTATGTTCAACGCCGGCCAGTGCTGCTGCGGTATCGAGCGGATCTACGTCCACGAAGACCTTTATGAAGACTTCGTCGAGAATGCCGTGGCGCTGGTCAGCAGCTATAAACTCGGCACCCCCTTGGATGAGGCGACAACCATGGGCCCTATGGCGCATGTGCGGTTTGCTGAAGAAGTGCGCGCGCAGATCGCTGAAGCGGTCGCCGCGGGCGCCGAGGCGCATATCGCCCCGATGGCAGCCGACGATGGCGGCGCCTATCTGACGCCGCAGGTGCTGACCAATGTCACCCACGGCATGCGGGTGATGCGGGACGAGAGCTTTGGCCCGGTGGTCGGGATCATTAAAGTCTCAAGCGACGAAGAGGCGGTTGCACTGATGAACGACAGCCAGTTTGGCCTTACCGCTTCGATCTGGACGGCGGATGCTGCCAAGGCCGAGGAGATCGGCGCGCAGCTGCAAACCGGCACCGTGTTCATGAACCGCTGCGACTATCTGGACCCGGCACTCTGCTGGACCGGTTGCAAGGACACCGGCCGCGGCGCCGGCCTCAGCGTGCTGGGTTTCCAGGCGCTCACCCGACCCAAATCCTACCACCTGAAAAAGGCCTGAACCGATGAAACTGTTTGGCAACTGGTCCTACCCCACCGCCGTGCGCTTCGGCGCCGGACGGATCTCCGAAATCGCCGACGCCTGCGCCGCCGCAGGTATCTCCAAACCGCTGCTGGTCACCGACAAGGGGCTGGCTGATATGGACATCACCTCCCGGACGCTCGATCTGCTGGAGGCCGCAGGCCTTGGGCGGGCCATGTTCTCCGATGTGGATCCCAACCCGAATGAAAAGAACGTCGCAGAGGGGCTCAAGATGTACCGCGATGGCGGGTTTGACGGGGTTGTGGCTTTTGGCGGCGGCTCGGGACTGGATCTCGGCAAAACGCTGGCGTTCATGGCCGGGCAGACCCGCCCGCTGTGGGACTTTGAGGATGTCGGCGACTGGTGGACCCGCGCGGACTCGGCCGGTATTCACCCCATCGTGGCGGTGCCAACCACCGCGGGCACCGGATCGGAAGTGGGCCGCGCCGGCGTCATCACCAACTCTGAAACCCACGAGAAGAAGATCATCTTCCATCCCAATATGCTGCCGTCCGTCGTGATCTGCGACCCGGAACTGACCGCGGGCATGCCCAAGTTCATTACCGCCGGCACCGGGCTGGATGCCTTTGCCCATTGTGTCGAGGCCTTCTGCTCGCCGCATTATCACCCGATGTCGCAGGGCATGGCACTGGAGGGGATGCGGCTGGTCAAAGACTACCTGCCGCGCGCCTATGCGGACGGCAGCGATCTGGAGGCCCGCGCCCATATGATGAGCGCCGCCGCGATGGGCGCGACCGCTTTCCAGAAAGGGCTGGGCGCGATCCATGCGCTGTCCCACCCGATCGGCGCGCATCACCATACCCATCATGGCACCACCAATGCGGTTTGCATGCCGGCCGTGCTGCAGTTCAACCGCCCCAAGGCCGAAGGGGTGCTGACCCAGGCAGCTGCCTATCTTTGCATTGAGGGCGGGTTTGACGGCTTCTGCACTTATGTGGATGAGCTGAACGATGCGCTGGGTATTCCCAAGACACTGAGCG
>CAJXHQ010000360.1 GCA_913054485.1 uncultured Paracoccaceae bacterium | reverse complement strand
GCGCGGTGGCGCGGTGCAATTGGCCAGTTGCGCGCAGCATAGTCATTCGCAGCCCAAGGTATAGGGCAAGACGCGCAGAAATTGACGCAACGCATTGTATGGCGCGCGCGGATGGTTAGATTGACCTTGGGGAGGTTGTCCCCGGTTCTTTTTGAGGAGGCCCTTTGCAAGATTTTCCCAGCACCGCCCGCGCGATTGCGCGCCGCAGGGCTTATGCGCCTGCCTTGGTCCTTCTGCATGCTCTGGCAAGCCTGGCCGCATTGCTGGTGCTGGCGCTCCCGGCGGCGGCTTCCGGCATTGAGCGCTTTGTCGGCGATTACAGCGGCTCGGCCCCGGTTCTTCATGCAGATGGGTCCACCGAGCACCGGGATATGAGTGTTTCCATTTCGGAAACCCGGGATGGTTTCCTCGTCGCCTGGACCACCACGACCGAGAAACAGGACGGCCGGCGCAAGTCCAAGTCTTACGAGATCGAGTTCCACCAGAGCCCGCGTGAAGGCATTTATGCGGCGGCTCAGAAGCGCAATGTCTTTGGCCATTCGGTGCAGCTGGACCCGATGAAAGGGGAGCCCTACGTCTGGGGCCGGATCAACGGCGAGACGCTGTCGGTCTATTCGCTGTTTGTGACACCGTCAGGCGACTATGAGATGCAGCAGTTTGACCGTACATTGACCGACGGCGGGCTGCAGCTGGTGTTCAGCGCCGAAAAAGGCGGGGATCCTAAACGGACGGTGGAGACCTTCCTGAAACGGGAGTGAGCCGCGTCTCGGCCGCCCCAAACAGCAAAGGCCGCCCACTGAGCGGCCTGTTTTTTTGTCTGAACAGCGGCTTACTTGCGGAAGCTGTCCAGCGACACCACGTCGGCGTCTTTCTGTTCCGGCTCTTCCACGGGTTCCGCGTCGGCAGCCGTGGTTATTTCGGCGAGCGGGCTTTCGTCGTCTTCCGGGTCGGCGCTTTCAAAGCGCAGGCCGAATTCGACGGAAGGGTCCACGAAGGTCTTGATCGCATCGTAGGGAATATAAAGCGGTTCCGGCGCGTCGCCGAAGTTGAGGGTGACGCCAAAACCGTCCTCGCCCACATCCAGGTTGTCGAACCAATGCTGCATCACCACGGTCATTTCACCCGGGTAGCGGTCAGACAGCCATTCCGCGAGCTGCGCGTCCGGGTGATTGGTATCGAAAGTGATGAAAAAGTGGTGGTTGCCCGGCAGACCGTGCTCGGCGACGTCCTCCAGCACCGTGCGGATAAGACCCCGCATGGCCGAGTGCATCAGGTTCCCGTAGTCAATATCGCGGGACATTTGTGACCCCTTGTTGTTCGTTTCTTTAACATAAGGGATTCGAGGGGAAACGAAAGATGCTGCGGTGCAGATTTTACGTTTTCCCTTTCTTCCCTTAAGGTTGCTGCGCTGACTGGTGGTTATGCCATAGCGGGCAAATACCCTAAGGCAAGACCGGCAGCGGCCATGGCCAGAAGACAGCGGCCCATGCCCCAGCGCAGGCCCAGCATCAGCGCGGCAGCAAGCGCGGTCAGGACAACCGCCGCGATATTCAGTGTCCCTGCCTCAGGGACCGCCAGGCTGGCAGGCCCGATCTCCAGCGTGCCGACCTTGCCGAACAGCACATGCAGCGCAAACCAGACCGACAGGTTCAGGATCACCCCGGCCACCGAGGCGGTGATCGCCTTCAGCGCTGCGCCAAGGCGCGGGTGTGAGGTGATCTGCTCTACGTAAGGCGCCGCAAGGAAGATCCAAAGGAAACAGGGCATGAACGTCGCCCAGAGCGCCACAGCTCCTGCTGCCAGCCCAAGGGCTGCGCCGCCGGACTGCAGGCCCGAGAGCATGGCAACAAACTGTGTCACCAGGATCAGCGGGCCGGGGGTGGTTTCTGCCAGCCCCAGCGCGTCAATCATCTGGCCGGCTTCGATCCACTGGTAATGCTGCACCACGGTCTGGCTCATATAGGCGAGCACAGCATAGGCGCCGCCGAATGTGACCACGGCCAGTTTGGCAAAGAACCAGCCGATATCAGAGAGGAACTCCCAGCCCGCCAGCGTCAGGCCAATGAGAGGCAGCAGCCAGAGCCCGCCCCAGACAAGCAGTTTCCGGACCGGCTTATGTGCCTTGCCCTTGGCAGTGAGCTCTGCCGGTTCCGCACTGTGGCCGCCCTTGGCAAAGCCGTAGATGCCGGCCGCCAGAACGATCAGCGGGAAGGGGATGTTGAAGGCAAAGATGGCCGTAAAACCCACGGCGGCCAGAAGCCAGGCATCCGGACCGTGCAGGGCTTTTCCGGCCAGTTTGCGCAGGGCTTGCAGAACGATGATCACCACCGCGGCCTTGATGCCGAGGAAAGCCGCCTGCACACCCGGCACCTGGCCGAAAGAGGCATAAAGCCCGACCAGTGCTGCGATCACCAGCGCGCCGGGCAGCACAAACAGCAGCCCGGCCAGCAGCCCGCCGGCAACGCCGCGCATCCGCCAGCCCGCATATGTTGCCAGCTGCATCGCCTCGGGGCCGGGCAGCAGCATGCAGAAAGACAGCGCGCGCAGGAACCCGTCTTCGGAGAGCCAGGGGCGGTCTTCGACCAGCTCCTTATGCATCACCGCGATCTGTGCAGCTGGACCGCCGAAACTGTAGATGCCGATGCGCCCGAAGACTTTCAGCATGTCCGTCATTGAAGGAGAAGTCATTGGTTATCCGTGTTTTCCCGGCCAGTCATGGGCCTCGTCATAGCCGTCGCGCGCCCAACGGTACAGCGCATCATAAAGACCCATCGCGGCCTCCAGCTGGGTGGTGTCATTCTTGTAAAGCCGCGACAGCCCGACCGAAACGGCCAGCAGCCCGGCGGCCTGCGGAGCAAGGTCATGGGCGTTGGTGTCGGCGGCGCGCACCACGGTGGCCAGCCGCTCCAGCGGCGGGCAGCTGAGGCCGAAGTCTTGGATCATGGTGTCAAAGGTGCAGCCCGCGCCGCGGTGGCCCCATTTGCCGTCAGGCATGTCGAAAGGCGTGGCGCTGAACCGCTCCGCCACGTCCCGCACGTCGGCAGGCGGGACAAACAGGAAGCGGGCCTCCGGGTCAATAAAGCGGCGGATCAGCCAGGGGCAGGCGATCCGGTCGATCTTGGGCCGGTGGCGTGTCACCCAGAGCGTGCCGCGCTGCGGGGCGGGCAGGGATCTGACGGGCACAAGCGGCAGGCCCGCGTCCCGCCAGGCCTCAATACCGCCGGCCAAAACCTCGGCTTGCGCGCCATGGCTGCGCAGCAGGGCAGCGGCCCCGTGCGACAGTTTCTTGCCCTTCTGGCAGACCAGCACGGCTTTGCGGCCGCTGAGTTGGGGCAAAAGCGAGGCGACGTTCCTGTGCGGGCAGCGCAGCGACGCCGGGATCAGCCGCGGATCGGCGGCAAAATCCTCATCCAGGCAGACGTCGATCACAGCCGCAGCATCGGGTGTTCCGACCAGCCGCATCAGGCTGGCAGGTGAAATTCCTGAAAATGAAGCCGACATGGGGCATCCTTCCTCTCAAGGGATCTCAGGATGCAAACCTTGGGCCTGAGCCTCACGGGGTGGCCGCGAGCCCCATTGGGCCATACGTAATCAGACCGGCTGTTTTGTCAATGGCGGGACAGGGAAGGACCGCACGGGCTAGACCCAGTCGAGACGCTGTCAGGTCAGGCAGACAGCAAGGGCTTCCGGGGGCAGCTGGCCGAGCTGTTCGGAGAGGGAAAAGAAGTCTATCAGAGTTTGCTTCTCAACAATCCTGTCGTCTTTGAACCGGGCTGTGATGTGGCTGAATACTTCTATGGGTTCACCGGTGTCCGCGCGGTTCGCGTTGACCCGGATACGGGCTGCCAGCCAGTCGCCTTGCTCAACGGATTGGATGATTGTTGGTTTGATGTCAGACAGCAGCATCAATGCGGTCGAGACGAATTCGGCGATATCGGCCCGGGTTGTGGTGACCCCTGGCAAAGCCAGGTTTGCGTCATTGTCCGGTGCGAACACTTCGTCAATGATGTCCAAATTCCCATTCTGCCAGACTTCTCTGTACCAACGCTCCAGGATTTCTTTCTTTTTCATTCCGGCCCCCTTTTTCTGCAGGCACCTTGACCGGAAAAAATCAAGCAATTGTGAATTCTCATTCTATTTCAGTGACATGATGCAACGCTAACTGGCACGGCGAATGAGGTTTCGCAGGACGGCTGAGAGAAGGGAAAGTGCAGGTTTCTGTTGCCAGGTACCTGCGAACCCCGCCAAACGCCGCTAAGCGAGAGGACTTAAGTTTTCGGTATTCCGAACTGCTTACGCAGCCAGGGCCACCGGAGCACGATTG
>CAJXHQ010000359.1 GCA_913054485.1 uncultured Paracoccaceae bacterium | reverse complement strand
GCGATCAGCGATTTGATCTCGGTGGCGGAATCAGATGTGCGCACCACCAGGGCCCGCACTTCAGAGGCCACAACCGCAAAGCCGCGGCCCGCCTCCCCGGCGCGCGCCGCCTCGACCCCTGCGTTCATGGCCAGAAGATTGGTCTGGAACGAGATATCCTCGATCACTTCGATGATGCGCGAGATCTTCTCCGAACTTTCCTCGATCCGCTGCATGGCCTCGATTGCCTGGTCGACCACCGTTTCGCCCTTTTCCGCCGCTACCCGGTTAAGCGCCGAACGGCTGGATGCCGCGTCCAGCCGGCTGGACGCCTCCTTGGTGGTGGCTGCGATCTGGCTGACCGAGGCCACGGCCTGTTCCAGCGTCGCCGCCTGCGATTGGGAGCGTTCCGCCAGGTCGTTCGCCATGCGGGTGGTCTCTGCCATACGCCCGTCAACGGATCGCGCATGGCCGGCGGCTTGGGCGATCTGCCCGGACCAGCGGTTCAGAAGTGTATTGTAGGAGGCGCGCAGGGCCTCGAACTTGTCCGGGAAATCCTCAGCCGGGATCGGAACCGACAGGTTGCCCTGCTCCAACCGGCCGATGGCGCCGCTCAATAGATCCAGCGCCTGGGCCTGATCCTCGTTCTGGGCTTCGAAATAGGCTTGGATCACCACGTCGCAATCCGCCAGCAGGGCGCGCATCAGCACCTGCGACCGTGCGGTTGCACCGCGCGAACCGAACAGACCGCCCTGTGCCACCGCGGCGATCATCTCAGAGCCGGCCCGGGCATAACCGCCAAGGTAGAGGTCAAAAGGCAGCTGGATCTTGAAATGGGCGCGGCCGACGCGGTCGGCGCTGTCCAGGTAACTCTGGTCGAACTTGCCGGTCAGCAAACGGCCCCAATGCGTCTTCTGGGCCGCCTTGGCATGGGCGGCCAGCTCGGGCGTGGGGAAGAAAGCGCGGGTCGCCTCACGTGCCATGAGACCCTCGTAGAACCCGTCAAGAATCCCGTCGATATTCTTCCAGACCAGCTTGCCGACCTCGGCCAGAAGCTGAGCGTTCTCGCCATTCAGGTCAAACCATTCGTTCAGGTCGCTACGGGTTTGTGTCGTCATGTCCGCCATCTTTCTGTTCACTTGACGGAGAATTAGGCAAAAACTCTTGCCAACTGGTTAGCTTCCTGCAGCGGAAGTCCGACCCGGACCTGTTATTTGCAAACCCAGACATCCATCGGCGCAGACAGCCCCTTCAGCCGCTGCCCCGGCGCGCAGGACAGCCCTTCCAGCAGCGCGCTGTCTCCCCCTTCTGCCTGGACCCGGGCATAAAGATCCGCACTGAGCGCAATGCCCGCCTCCAGGCTGCGGGTCAGTTTTTCCAGCCGCGCTGCGATATTGACCGCATCGCCGATCACCGCAAATTCCAGCCGGTTGGCGCCAATGTCGCCCAGAACCACCTCGCCGAAGTGCAAGCCGATGCCAATCCGGATTTCAGGCTCACCGGCGCGGCGGCGGGTGATGTTCCAGCGTGCCAGCGCGGTGCACATGTCGCGGGCGCATTGCAGCGCCGCCGAGGCATCGCGCTCCCCGGCCTCGGGGGTGCCGAATGTGGCCATAAGCCCGTCGCCAAGGTATTTGTCCAGCGTGCCGCCATGGCGGAACACCTCGCGCTCCATCCGGCCGTGAAATCCCCGCAGCAGTTCGATCACCTCGCGCGGGTCGCGGCCCGCTGACAGCGCCGTGAAACCGACGATATCGATGAACATCACCGCCACGTTTTCACTGCGCACCTGTTTCAGCGGTTCGTCATTCTGGCTCAGCCGGTCCACCACATTGGGCGAGAAATAGCGCGACAGGTTGGCGCGTTCGCGCTCCAGCCCGGCATTGTTCATCAAGAGCGCGTTGAACCGGCGGGCCGAGAAGCCCAGCGTCACCGCCACCAGGAGGAAGACGATCACCTCCTGCACCCGCAGATGGAACATAAAATTGTTGGGATCAAAGAAGTAGGACAGTCCGCCCAGACCGGAAAACGCAGCCTCAGCAGCCTCGCTCAGACCCGGCACCGGAGTGCTGAACCACCAGGCCAGCCCCAGCGCCCCCATCCACATGGCGGCGGTCCAGGTGCCGATGGCAATGACCGTGCGCCAGGAATAGGCCAGGCTTCCCGCCGCCAGGATCACAAAGAAATAGATGAAATTGTCGAACCGGTACTGCATGGCCACCGGCATGTCCTGGGCGCTGAAAGGGTTGGGAACAACCATGCCGAAGGTCATGATCAGCAGATCAAGAAAGATCAGAAGCAGCTCCAGCCGCGACTGGCCGACCCTGCCTGCGCGGCTGATGAACCAGCCGTTGAGGCAGATCAGGGCGAGGATGAAATGGTAGTATAGCACCTCCCACTGCGGGTTCACCCAGATCAGGAAGACGCCGATCAGCGGCATGGCGATCCAGCGCGCGCGCACCGCCAGCATCATCCCGTCGCGCTTGTGCGCCTGCAGCGCGGTTTCGGCGTAGACACTGTCGGCCACGGGGTCGCGCAGATCGGGGTTTGCCGCGGACGCTCCCTCTGTCTTGCCGGATGTAAACGCTGCGTCTGTCATGGCTGGATCCTCCCCGCGCAAACCGCGCCTTCAACACCGGTCTTATATGGGACATCTAAAGCGTCCCCGGCAGAGGCGTAAAGCCGCGGAGGCCGAATCATACAGCCGCGGAGGCGGAGACCGCCGCAGAAGGCGTTTCAAAACGCCTTGGATCCGCAGAACAAAAAAGCCCCGCCTGTGGAACAGGCGGGGTGAAGTGGGTGCCCAGTGTCAGGCCACGGGCACCAGCGGTGTAGCTGCACTAATTCTTGATTATCCGCTTGTTCAGTTGGCCATTTCGGCCCGGATCTGCTGGCGCAACACGTCGATCGGCACCGTCTTGCCGTCACGCTTGAAACACCAGTAGGTCCAGCCGTTGCAGGAGGGCGCGTTCTCGAGCTTTGCACCCACCTGGTGGATCGAGCCTTTGATATCGTCGCCGATCAGCGTGCCGTCAGCGCGCACTTTCGCCTTGTGACGGCCGTTCATGCTCAGCAGTTCTTCGCCGGGGCGCAGCATGCCGCGCTCGACCAGCTGGCCGAAGGGCACGCGCGGCTCGGCGCGTTTGGAGGCGGAGACGGTCAGCGCCTCGCGGTCGAACTTGCGCACGGCCTTGATACGTTTCTCGGCCACCTTGCGGTAGGCTTCCTCGCGTTCGATGCCGATGAATTCGCGGCCCAGCATCTTGGCGACAGCACCTGTGGTGCCGGTGCCAAAGAACGGATCCAGAATGACGTCGCCGGGGTTGGTGCAGCCGACCAGAATGCGGTGCAGCAGGCTTTCTGGCTTCTGGGTCGGGTGCGCCTTGTCGCCGTTTTCGTCCTTCAGACGCTCGTGGCCGGTGCAGATCGGCAGCACCCAGTCGCTGCGCATCTGAATGCCTTCGTTCAGCGCCTTCAGGGCTTCGTAGTTGAAGGTGTATTTGCCGCCCTCGGCCTTGGAGGCCCAGATCATGGTCTCATGCGCATTGGTGAAACGCTTGCCGCGGAAGTTCGGCATCGGGTTCGACTTGCGCCAGACCACATCGTTGAGGATCCAGTAGCCCTGATCCTGCAGCGCCGATCCGACACGGAAGATATTGTGATAGCTGCCGATCACCCAGATCGCGCCATTCGGCTTCAAGAGGCGGCGCGCCGCCTTCAGCCAGGCCTTGGAGAAGTCATCATAGGCCTTGAAGCTGGAAAACTGGTCCCAGTGGTCGTCGACCGCATCCACCTGGCTGTTGTCCGGGCGGTGCAGCTGGCCTTTGAGCTGCAGGTTATAGGGGGGATCCGCGAAGATGAGGTCGACCGAATTCGCCGGCAGACTGTTCATCACCTCGATGCAATCGCCATCAAGAATCGCGTTTAAAGGGAGCGCGGCTGCGCTCTTTGTCAGGGTTTTGTTCATTGCTCTGCCTCGAATACCACGGCGCATTTTTGCGCTCATTAGTTGTCCACAGGATGAGTCATCCGGGATTCGAGGTCAATTTGTTTTTTGAATCAGGAGCCTGCGCTTTGCTCTTGATACAATATCTTGTGTACTGGCTTGAAGCTTCTGCGATGATGTGGGGTTACCCCCAAATTAACCAAGGCTTCACGGTGTTGCTTAGAAGGATAGCCCGCATTGCGTTCCCATCCATAGCCGGGGAACTGTTGCGCCAAATCCACCATGATCCGGTCGCGCGCCAGTTTGGCCACAATGGAAGCCGCTGCAATCGAAAGGGATTTCCCGTCACCCTTGATCACCGCCTCGGAAGGCAGGATCAGCCCGGCGGGGATCAGGTTGCCGTCGATCAGCAAATAAT
>CAJXHQ010000358.1 GCA_913054485.1 uncultured Paracoccaceae bacterium | reverse complement strand
CCGCCCGGCCTGTCGCGATCTTGCCGCCCCGCGGCGCGCGGCGCGCAATTTGCGCGCCTGGCTGCTGGACTAAACGGCGGCTCTCGGCTAGGCCCGCGCTCTCTGTTCAGGGAATGGAAACCAATTTGGCGCAACCTCAAGGTAAGCGCGCGAAAGACGTAAAGGGACAAGACGCAAGTGAGTGGTGTTATTCAACTGCCAGCCGATCCTCTGGCGCAAGACGCGGCCCCGGGGATTTCCTGCACCGCGGCCGGAAGCCGCGCCGCCTATGTGCCGGACGCAGCCGTTTTTGATCTTCAGGGCCGCCTGCTCACGCAGAGTTTCACGGCCTGTGTGTTGCCCCTTGAAGTGGACGATCCCATTCTTGGGAATACCTTTATTAATGTGCCCTTTGCGGAAGGCCCTGGGGGATTGGCCGCCTGCTGCGAGGACGGGACAGCCGGGGCACAGGATGCCGGGATGATTGCGGCCATCGGAGCCGCGCAAGACCGGGACGGGCGGCTGCCTGACGTGCCGTTTGTCCCCCTAAGACCATGGGATGCAATACGGGATGTTTCTGACGCGGTTCAGTAAGCGGATTATCGGATGGCTCGGCCGGCCTTTGCGGTCCGAGCATTCCGGCGAATACAAACCGCGCGGGCCGGTGGCCCATGTGATCATCCTGGATGGCACCATGTCGACGCTGGACGAGGGCCAAGAGACCCACGCCGGCAGGACCTACCGGCTTTGCAGCGAAATGGGCGGGCGGGGTTCCGTTTTCTACGAAGCCGGCGTGCAATGGACCAGCTGGAAGACCACGCTGGACGTGCTGATGGGACGCGGCATCAACCGCCAGATACGGCGCGCCTATGGCTATCTCGCGTCGCGCTACCGTCCTGGCGACCGGATCTATCTTATGGGCTATTCCCGGGGCGCCTATGCCGTGCGCTCGCTGGCCGGGGTGATCGACCGGGTGGGGCTGCTGAAAGCCGAACACGCGACCGTGCGCAATATCCGCACCGCTTACCGCCACTATGAGCGCAACGGCCAATGTCAGGTGACGCCGCAATTTGCCGAAGCTTTCTGCCACAAGGATGTGCAGATCGAGATGGTCGGCGTCTGGGACACGGTGAAGGCGCTGGGGCTGCGGCTGCCGCTGTTGTGGCGGTGGGCCGAGGCCCGTCACGCCTTTCACAATCACCAGCTAGGGCATCATGTGAAGAATGGCTTCCACGCCGTGGCGCTGGACGAGACGCGCGAAGTATTTGAGCCGGTGCTCTGGGACTGCCCGCAGGGCTGGCAGGGCCATGTGGAGCAGGTCTGGTTCCGCGGCGCCCATGGCGATGTCGGCGGCCAGCTGGGCGGCTATGAGGACGCCCGCCCCTTTGCCAATACCTCGCTGATCTGGATGCTGGAACGGGCCGAGGACTGCGGCCTGCCGCTGCCTGCGGACTGGCGGATGCGCTTTCCGGTCGACCCGGAGGGCGTGTCAGTGGGCACCTGGCGCGGCTGGGGTAAAATCTTTCTGCTGCGCGCCCGGCGCCGCGTCGGCTTGGACCGCAGCGAGCGCCTGCACAGCAGCGTCGGGGCCGCGCCGCAGGTCAAAGCTAAAGGATGGCAGGAGCTGGCGCAGCCCGCGCGCAGCCGCTCACGGCGGGTCGGGACACCCTGATCTGCCGCGTCAGCGGGCTTTCATGATAATGCAGGTGGTTGACCCGGTGGCATAAAGCTTGCCGTCCTCAACGCCGCGGATTTCCCCGTGCGATATGCCGGTGGACCGCCCGGCGTGATCAACCCCGGCAGTGCAGTCTATTTCCATGCCCAGGGGGATCGGGCGCAGGATGTTGATCTTATATTCCAGCGTTGTGTAGACGGACCCCTGCGGCACGCAGGTCATCACCGCGCAGGCCATGGCGCTGTCCAGAAGAGTGCCGTACCAGCCGCCATGAACGGTACCCATCGGGTTTGTCATTTCAAATTCCGGCGTGCCCCGGAAAGTGACGCGGCCTTCCTCGACCGCGTGCAGCCGGTAGCCCAGCGTGCGGCCGATCGGCGGGCCGGGCAGCCGACCTTCCAGGATGCCGCGCATGAAGTCCAGCCCGGACATCGACGCGATCTGATCGATCCGCAGCAGGTCTTCCGGTTTTTCGGCATCAAACATGGCCGCCCCTCGCAATGGTCAATTCCATTGCGAGCCTAAGCGCGGCGCGGGCCGGTACAAGCTTTACGCTACGTTCTCCAGCGCCACATCCGGTGTGATGCCAAGCGCAAAGCAGACATCGCGGGTCAGCTCGGGCCGGTTCAGCGTGTAGAAATGGAAGGCGTCAACGCCGCCCTCCAGCAGCTCTGAACACAGTTCGGTGCAGAGCGCAGTTGCCAGCAGATCCTCGCGGCCGTCGCGGATGGCCTTCTCAAACGCATCTTCCACCCATTGCGGAATATGGGTGCCGCAGCGGCGGGCAAAGTTGCGCGCGCCTTTCCAGTTCTCGATCGGCAGGATGCCGGGGGTGAGTTTCGTGCCGTCAATCCCGGCCTTCTCGCAGGCGTCGCGGAAGCGGAAAAAGGTCTCGGCCTCGAAGAAGAACTGGGTCAGCGCCTCATCCGCGCCGGCATCCAGCTTGCGCTTCAGCCAATCCACATCCGACTGCGCCGAGGGTGCTTCGGGGTGGGGATCGGGGTAGGCGCCGACGCGGATGGTAAAATCGCCGGTATCTTTCAGGGCCTCGATCAGTTCAACCGAATGGGCAAAACCCTCCGGATGCGGGGTGAATTTACCTGCGCCCTTCGGGGGATCGCCGCGCAGGGCCACGATTTCGGAGACACCGGCCGCGGCGAACTGGCGGGCGATGCCCAGCGTTTCGTCACGGGTGGCGTTCACACAGGGGAGATGCGCCGCAACATTGAGGCCGGAAGATTTATGCAGCGTCGCCACCGCCTCGCGCGTCAGGTCGCGCGTGGTACCGCCCGCGCCATAGGTGACCGAGACAAAGCGCGGTGCTAGCGGGGCCAGAACCTGCACCGTATCCCACAGCCGGAACGACGCTTCCAAGTTCTGGGGCGGGAAGAATTCGAAAGAAATCCGGGGCGTCGTCATTTGTCTCTCCATTGGCCTGTTGTGCCTCTTGTGGCACCGGGTGGAATGTGAAACAACTTCATAATCTTCAAGATCAACATGAGCCGTATCGAATAATGCACATCGAATTCCGTCACCTGCGCAGCATCAAGGCCATCCATGAGGCTGGCGGGCTGGCGCGGGCGGCCGACCAGCTGAACATCACCCAAAGCGCGCTGTCTCACCAGATCAAAGGGCTGGAGGAACAGGCCGGGGTGGAGCTGTTTATCCGCAAGTCCAAGCCGATGAAACTGTCGGCGGCCGGCTTGCGCCTGTTGCGGCTGGCGCAGCAGGTGCTGCCGCAGGTGGAGGCCATGCAGGCCGAATTCAGCGCCCTGCGAGACGGCAATACCGGCCGGATGCATATCGCCATCGAATGCCACGCCTGTTTTGAATGGCTGTTTCCGGTGCTGGAAGGATTCCGCAAGAACTGGCCTGACGTGGATGTGGATATCCGCCCGGGCCTGGCCTTTGATGCCATACCCGCACTGCAAAAGGAGGAGGTGGATCTGGTGGTCTCCTCCGACCCGGAGGAAATCCCGGGCGTCGAGTATGTGGAACTATTTGATTACGCTCCTGTTTTTGTTGCCTCGGCGGCGCATCCGCTTGCGAAAAAAACCTATATAGATGCTGTGGATTTCGCGGACCAAACGCTGATCACCTATCCGGTTGAAAAGTCGCGGCTGGATATCTTCAGCCAGCTGCTGACCCCGGCCGGGGTCGAACCGCAGGTGATCCGGCAGGCCGAGCTGACGGCGGTGATCCTGCTGCTGGTGGCTTCCAACCGCGGCGTATCGGTGCTGCCGGACTGGGTGGTGCGGGAGGTGAAATACTCCTCCGACTATGTGACGCGGCCGCTGACCAAGGACGGTATTACCCGCAGGCTCTATGCGGCGGTGCGCAGCGAGGACCGGGAGAAACCTTTTGTGCAGGAGCTGATCCGGCTGGCAAAAGTAGAGGCGCGGAGGCTGCAGTTACAGTAATTCTTCAATCTGGCCGCTCCGCCCGGCGGCCCTGACCGATGGTATGCGCCAGGATCAGGGCTGCTATGCTGCGCGCAGCGGCAGCCCGCAGCTTTCACTCTTGGCGAGCTGCGGCGGGGGGCGTATAGGCACGGTTTGACCGGCATCTCCGCGACCGAACAGGAGTCTTCCAAATGATTGGCAGCGCAAATCTCAACATCATGATCAAGGCCGCCCGCAAAGCAGGCCGCTCGCTGGTGAAAGACTTCCGCGAGGTGGAGAACCTGCAGGTCT
>CAJXHQ010000357.1 GCA_913054485.1 uncultured Paracoccaceae bacterium | reverse complement strand
GGCTGGAGGGGGATTTGATGCGGGTCAAAGCGGTGCGGCGCCTTGGCTGATACTCTTCCGGCGTGATAGCAGGAAGGGAAGAGAATGGACGGCATTACACCGGTAGAAGGTAAGGAAAAAGAGAATATCGCGGCACCCGAAGCCGCGCCGCAGCGCGCGCAGGTGCCCGGCCCGGATGAGGTGCGCCGCGCCTTTGAAAGCGGCAAATACCCCTATGGCCGCAAGATGGGCCGCAGCCAGTATGAGACGGAAAAGGCGCAGCTGCAGGCAGAACTGCTGAAAGTGCAGCACTGGGGGCTGGAGACCGGGCAGAAATTCGTGCTGCTGTTCGAGGGCCGCGATGCGGCGGGCAAGGGCGGCACCATCAAGCGGTTCACCGAATACCTGAACCCGCGCCACGCGCGCGTGGTGGCATTGGCCAAGCCCAGCGAAGAAGAACGCGGCCAGTGGTTCTTCCAGCGCTATATCCGCGAGCTGCCCACCGAGGGCGAGATCGTCTTCTATGACCGCTCCTGGTACAACCGCGCCGGGGTGGAGCGGGTGATGAGCTTCTGCGGCCCCAATGACTACCTTGAATTCATGCGCCAGACGCCGGAGTTGGAGCGGATGCTGGTGCGTTCGGGCATCCGGCTCTACAAATACTGGTTCTCGGTCACCCGCGAGGAACAGCTGCGCCGCTTCAAGAGCCGCGAGACCGATCCGCTGAAACAGTGGAAACTGTCGCCGATCGACAAGGCCTCCCTCAGCAAATGGGACGACTATACCGAGGCGAAGGAGGCTATGTTCTTCTACACCGATACGGCGGATACGCCCTGGACGGTGGTGAAGTCCAACGACAAGAAACGCGCGCGGCTGAACTGCATGCGGCACTTCCTGGCCTCGATCGACTATCCCGGCAAGGATGAGGCGATCGTTGCCGGGCCGGATCCGCTGATTGTCGGCCAGGCGCAGCACGTGATCCACAGTTCCGACCACATTCTGGGCACTGCGCTGCATCCCGGAACCCGCAAGGGCTGAGATCTGCCGGTCCGGGGCTGCTGGCTCCGGGCCGCTTGCTGCGCGGCGGCGGGCGGTCTACATCTGGGGCGATGAACCGCTATCCCTCATATTTTGCGCTGGCCGCCGCGTTGGCGCTTGCGCCAGCCGCCACGGTTGCGCATCCGCATGTCTTCATCGCCGCCGGGCTGGCGGCGGTGACGGACGGGGAGGGGCAGCTTCTGGGGGTCGAAGTCACCTGGGAGTATGACGACTATTACTCGCTGCTGATCCTTGAGGACATGGGGCTGGACGATGACTATGACGGCGTTCTGACGGCAGAGGAGCTGGCAGCGCTGCAAGGGTTCGACCTGAACTGGGAGCCCGGATTTGAAGGCGATACCTACCTGACGCAAGGCGGCGCGGCTTTGGCGCTTGGCGCACCCGAGGCGCGCCAGACCACCGTCACCGACGGCAAGATCCGCTCGCGCCATTTCCGCCCGCTGGTGCAGCCGGCAGCGGCGGAGGGCGTGGTGATCCGCGCCTATGACCCGACCTATTACAGTGCCTATACGGTCAGCCTTGGCGTCGAGGCCGGTGCGGGCTGTACCGCTGGGGTCACCCCGCCGGATCTGGACCGGGCCTATTCGCTGGTTGAAGAGCTGCTCTATGCGATGCCTGCTGATCAGGCAGAGGAGGCCTATCCTGAGGTCGGGGCGGCCTTTGCGGATACGGTGCGGCTGACATGCGCGGGGTCCTGACGTCTGCCGCTGCGGCGGTTGCGGTTCTGATCGTCTGGCTTTGGGGTTTTGGCGGCGCGGATGCGCTTGCGGCCTGGGCCGCCGAAGGCCAGCGCGAGGCGCAGAAGGCCATGGCGCGCGGCTTGCGGGCCTTGAAGGCCGGGGAGCCGGGGGCGCTGACGGCGCTGCTGTCTTTGTGTTTTGCCTATGGGTTCTTTCATGCTGCCGGACCGGGGCATGGCAAGCTGGTGATTGGCGGCTACGGCATGGGGCGCAAAGTGCCCCTGACCCGTCTGGCAGTGCTGGCGCTGGCGTCTTCGCTGGTGCAGGCGGCGGCGGCGGTGCTGCTGGTCTATGCCGGGATCGCCGTGCTGGGCTGGGGCCACGAATAGCTGACCGATGCCGCCGAGGATGTCTTCGCGCCGCTGTCCTACGGGATGATCGCGCTGGTCGGGCTCTGGCTGATGGTGCGCGGGCTGCGGCACTGGCGCGGGGCCGCGCCGGCGTCCAAGCCGCTGGGCCTTGCACAGGCTCATGCGCAGGGCCATGCACAGGCCCATATGCAGGGCCATGCGCCGGATCACCCTCACGTTTATGATCTCTCTCACAGTCATGCAGACGATGGTATCTGCACCGCCTGCGGCCATGCCCATGGGCCGAGTCTGGAGCAGGCAGCCAATGTGCACTCCCTGCGTGACGGGCTGGCTATTGTGGGGGCTGTGGCGATGCGGCCCTGCACCGGTGCGCTGTTCCTGCTGATCCTGACCTGGCGCATGGGGGTGGAGGCCGCAGGCATTGCCGGGGCCTTTGCCATGGGGCTGGGCACGGCGTCTGTCACGGTCGCCGTGGCGGTTGCTGCGGTGACGTTCCGCGAGGGGACTTTGGCACGGCTTCAGGGCAACGGAGCGGTACGGGCCGGGGCTGCGCTGGAGATTCTGGCCGGGCTGGCTGTGATGCTGCTGGCCGGCCAGATCGTGCTGCGGCTGATCTGAGCCCGGCCCTCAGGCGGCGGTGGCCTCTTCCAGCTGGGTCAGCAGCGGAAACAGCGTGGCAAAGGCGCTGTGCAGCGCATCCAGCGGGTGGTCCCAGCGGATCTGCGGCACATCCTGCCAGACCGTCATCGACTTGCGGCGCAGGAGATCGCTGTGCGGGTGGCTGGCCGAATAGGGCGAGGGCACGCGTTTCAGCTCAGGCTCTTCCGGGATCAGCCCGCGCAGGCGCAGGATGTCCAGCTCGGCCGCGATCTGGTCGCCTGCCTCGCCGTCGACACTGGCGCGCCAGTTGGTGAGCCGCGTCTTGGCAAGCCCCATCACCCCGCCGCCGATCCGCACATAGCCCGGTGCCACCCCGAAGAAGAGCCCGGTGGCCCCCAGATCCCAATACATGTGCAGATGCTGGTGGTAAGGCGTCTTGTCCTTGGAGAAGCGCACATCGCGGTGCGGGCGGAACAGTTTTGTCTTGGCGGGCTTGCCGTGCCGGTTGAGGTCGGCGGCAAGCGTGTCCAGCAGGTGCTGCGCCGGGACCTTCAGATCGGCCTCGTAGCGGGGCTTTTGACCGGTGAACCAGGCTTTCTCGTTATGCGCCGACAGTTCACCCAGAAAGGCGCGGGCGTCGGGGATCAGCGTGGCGAAAGGGTCTGGCATCGGGCTCTCCTGGCGGTTCACCGTGCAGGGTAGCACAGGCATGTCTCAGCCCAAGGGTGTTTCTCCCTCTTGCCGCGGGTTCACACTCTGCCTAAGGCTTGGGCATGAGTGATACGCGTAACAATCCGATGCCTGTTCAAGGCCATGTAAAAGCCATTGCCATTCTGGGCCTGCCGCTGGTCGGCGGCCATGTGGCGCAATTTGCGATCGGGCTGACCGATACCGTCATGCTGGGCTGGTACGGGGCCGAAGCCCTGGCGGCGGTAACGCTGGCAAGCACCTACTTTTTCTCACTTTTCCTGCTGGGGGCCGGGTTTGGCTTTGCGGTGATGCCGCTGGTGGCGGCGGTGGCCGGTTCCGGTGAGGACCGGCAGATCCGGCGCACCACCCGGATGGGGATCTGGCTGTCGCTGATTTTTGCGGTTGCGGTGATGCCGGTGCTTTGGTGGTCGGAGCCGATCCTGCTGCTGCTGGGGCAGGAGGAGACAACGGCGGAGACGGCGGCTTTCTATTTGCGGATTGCCGGCTGGGGGATGATCCCGGCGCTTCTGGTGATGACGCTGAAGTCTTATCTGGCGGCGCTGGAGAAGACGCAGATCGTGCTGTGGATCACGCTTCTGGCGGCGCTGGTCAACGCGCTGGTGAACTATGCGCTGATCTTTGGCAACTGGGGCTTTCCGGCCTTGGGTGTGGCGGGGGCCGCGATTGCCTCGGTGACGACGCAGCTGGTGTCGCTGGTTGCGGTTCTGATCTACGCGCTGAAAACCCTGCCCGAGCATGAGCTCTTGAAGAATTTCTGGCGGCCTGACCCGGAGGTGTTCCGGCTGGTGGCGCGGCTTGGCCTGCCGATCGGGCTGACCAATCTGAGCGAGACCAGCCTGTTTGCCGCCGCCGCCGTCATGATGGGCTGGCTGGGTACCATTCCGCTGGCTGCACACGGTATTGCCGCCTCGATGGGCGGGCTGACCTTCATGGTGCATCTGGGCCTG
>CAJXHQ010000356.1 GCA_913054485.1 uncultured Paracoccaceae bacterium | reverse complement strand
TGCCACTCACCTGGCAGGTCAGCCGCATCATGGCCCCTGCTCTTGCGCCGGTCACAGACGCCGTGCTCAAGTCGGCGCGGCAGCACCTGCCGCGCAACTGATCCCGGAACCCAAACGGCATGTTTTCAAAATCCGCCCTCAGCTATGACCCGCTGCCGCTGCCCGACAGGGCCGGATACGACGACCCCGAAATGGCGGAAAAGGCGCAAGAATTCCTCGCCCATATGCAGCGGCGCCATACGGTGCGCGACTATTCAGACAGGCCGGTTCCGCGCAGCGTCATCGAGGCCTGCATCGCAGCCGCCGCCACCGCACCGTCCGGGGCAAACCACCTGCCCTGGCATTTCGCTGCAATCTCCAACCCGGAAATGAAAGCCCGCATCCGCGCCGAGGCCGAGGAAGAAGAGCGCCGGTTCTACGCAGGCGGCGCAGGCGACGAATGGATCAAGGCGCTGGAGCCCATCGGCAACAATGCCGATAAACCGCATCTGACCGTCGCCCCCTGGCTGATCGTGGTCTTTGCCCAGCGCTGGGGAGAATTTGACGACGGCACCCGCTACAAGAACTACTACGTGCCCGAAAGCGTGAATATCGCCACTGGTTTCCTGCTGGCCGCGCTGCATACCGCCGGGCTTTGCAGCCTCACCCACACGCCGAACCCGATGAAGTTCCTCAACGGCGCGCTTGGCCGCCCGGCCTCGGAAAAGCCCACGATGATCATCGCTGCCGGGCACCCCGCCGAAGATGCCACCGTGCCGGGCGTCGCCAAGATGAAGAGGCCGCTGGAGGAGATTTCAACCTTTCTGGAATGAGCGGCGGTTCGACCGCCTGTTGCAGCAAAGGCTTGCAGCAGCGATGATTGCCCGTGGTTCAGGATAACATCCCTTCGCTCGGCCGGGTTTTCTGGCTTCATGCCGCCCTGCCGCGCGGGGTGGTGCTTGCGGTGATCTGGGCGCTCGGGACACTCCAGCCGCTGCCCTTTGCCCTGCTCGCCGGGCTGCTGGTCTGCGATATTCTGCTGTTTGCTTGGCAGCTGCGCCGTTTCCAGAGCAGCGCGGACGATCATATCCGCCACCGCGGGGGGCTTGCTCCGGTCTGGGGCGGCCAGCTGGCCTTTCTGTTTGCGGCCTTCGCCATGGCGTCCCTGTGGTGGGGGGCCTTCCTGAACGCCGGGCGGCCGGCGCATCCGGAGCTGTTCACCGACCGCATGGACCGGCAGCACGCGGCCACTTACAGCTTGACGGTCGCACCCGGCGGGCAGGAACTGCAATTCCAAGGAATGATCACCTTCGGGCTGACAGATCGGCTGCAGGAAACCCTTGCCCAAAACCCGGACGCAACCACCCTGACACTGACCAGCCCCGGCGGGCAGCTGTACGAGGCCCGGGGCGCGGCAAAAATCATACTCGCGTATGGGCTGGATACACATGCCGAAGGGGAATGCGCCTCTGCCTGCACTCTGCTGTTTGCAGCCGGAACCTCCCGCAGCATGGCCCCGGACGCCCGGCTTGGCTTTCATGGCTACGGGCTGGAAAGCGGCGGCAGCCTGCCGCATGTGGACGTGGGTGGTGAACAGGAAAAGGACCTGCAGTTCTTCCGCAGCAGGGGCATACAGCGGGATTTTACCGCACAGATCTTCAAAACGCCGCCGGACGGCATGCTGTTCATCACGCAGCGAGAAGCATCCACCACCGGCCTCTTGTCACCATGACCGGCCTTTTCCTCCGCCGGGCAACAAAAAACGCCCGCTTCTAGGGAAGCGGGCGCTGTTATTTGCAGGTGGCACAGATCAGAGCTGCGCCATCACCTCGTCGGAGGCTTCGAAATTGGTGGTGACGCGTTGCACGTCATCATCGTCTTCCAGCGCATCGACCAGGCGCATCAGCTTCTGCATGCCTTCCAGGTCCAGCTCGGTGGTGGTGGTCGGCTTCCAGATCAGCTTGGTCGATTCAGACTCGCCCAGTTCTGCTTCCAGCGCATTGGAAACATCGTTCAGATCGGTGTCCGCGCAGTAGATCGTGTGACCGTCTTCCGAGCTTTCCACGTCTTCCGCACCGGCTTCGATCGCGGCCATCATCACGGTGTCCGCGTCACCAACGGCGGCGCCGTAAGTCACTTCGCCCTTCCGGTCGAACATAAAGCCCACCGAACCGGTCTCACCGAGGTTGCCGCCGTTCTTGGAGAAGGTGGAACGCACTGTGGAGGCGGTGCGGTTCTTGTTGTCGGTCATCGTTTCAACAATGACAGCAACGCCGCTGGGGCCGTAGCCTTCGAAGCGGATCTCGTCATAGTTTTCCGCGTCGCCGCCGATCGCCTTCTTGATGGCGCGGTCGATCACGTCTTTCGGCACCGACTGGCTCTTGGCTTCTTTCACCGCCAGGCGCAGACGCGGGTTCTTGTCCGGATCCGGGTCGCCCATTTTGGCGGCCACGGTGATTTCCTTGGCCAGTTTCGAGAAAAGCTTCGAGCGGGCAGCGTCCTGGCGGCCCTTACGGTGCTGGATGTTTGCCCATTTTGAGTGGCCTGCCATGGTCCATCCCTATGCTGAAATACGGTTCTGGCGGCCATATAGCCGGTTCCGCCCGGGGCTTTCAAGGCGCTTGCCCGGATCTGCGGCCCCGCTACAGTGATCGCATGACATTGGATCAGATCATTCTCTTCGCCCTTTTCGCTTCCGTCTTCGGCCTTCTGCTCTGGGGGCGCTACCGCTATGACCTTGTGGCCTTTGCCGCGCTGATGGCCGGGGTGGTGCTGGGCGTGGTTCCAGCCAAGGATGCCTTTGCCGGTTTCGGCCACCCCGCCACGCTGGTGGTGGCGCTGGTTCTGATCGTCTCAGCCGGGCTGGTGCGCTCGGGCGCGGTGTTTCTGATCACCCGGACCCTGGTCGACGCCTCGCGGTCCTTGGGCGCACATATCACCCTGATGGGCGGCATCGGCGCGGTGCTCTCGGCCTTCATGAGCAATGTGGCCGCTCTTGCGCTGCTGATGCCCGTCGACATCCAGACCGCCAAGAAAGCAGGGCGCGCGCCGGGGCTCAGCCTGATGCCTCTGTCTTTTGCGACCATCCTCGGCTGTATGGCCATCCTGATCGGGACACCGCCCAATATCATCATCGCCTCGATCCGCGGCGAGGCCACCGGCACGCCCTTCGCGATGTTCGACTTTGCGCCCGTGGGCGGAATTGCAGCCATTGCAGGCCTTCTGTTTGTGGCGCTGATCGGCTGGCGGCTGATCCCGGCCCGCGACGGCGCCGGCACGGCCGAGGCACAGATGGCCGAATATATCGCCGAGCTGACGGTGCCCGAAGGCTCCGCCCTGACCGGCAAGCGCCTAGGTGAGCTGGACCCGGAAGCCGACAAGGCTGATGTCGCCATCCTCGGCCTGATCCGCGACGGGCGGCGGCGCTACGGCCGCGCCGCAGGCTCGCACCTGATGCCCGGCGATGCGCTGGTGCTGGAGGCCACTCCCGAAGCGCTGGACGAATTCCGCGCCGCCCTGTCGCTGGATTTCTCGGACACTGCCCGGCAGGAGAAACTGACCGCAGCGGGCGAAGGGCTGGAGGCGGCCGAGGTGGTGGTGCCGGAAACCGCGCGGATTGCCGGCCGGTCTGCCCAGGCGCTCGGCCTGGCCTGGCGGCAGAGCGCGGTGCTTATGGGTATCTCCCGCGAAGGCCGCCAGATCACCTCCCATGTGCGACAGCAGATCGTGCAGCCGGGGGATATCCTGCTGCTGCTCAGCCCCACGGGCCGCTCGGGCGAGGTTGCCGATTGGCTCGGCTGCCTGCCCCTTGCGGGGCGCGGCGGCGCTGTGACCGCCAATGACAAGACCCGGCTCGCCATCAGGCTGTTTGCCGCCGCCGTGCTTCTGGCCTCGGTCGGGCTGTTGTACCTGCCGGTGGCGCTGGGGCTGGTGGCGATTGGCTATGTTCTGGCAAAAATTCTGCCGGTGGCCGAGATCTACGACCATGTGGAATGGCCGGTGGTGGTGCTGCTGGGGTCAATGATCCCTCTGGGCGCGGCACTGGAAACCTCCGGCGGCACAGCGCTGATCGCCGGCGCTCTGACCACGCTCACAGCCGGCCTGCCTGCCTGGGCCGTGCTGACGGTTCTGATGGTGGTCACCATGACCCTGTCGGATGTGCTGAACAACACGGCGACCACCATCGTGGCCGCCCCGGTGGCAATCCAGATGGCAGCCTCCCTGGGGGTCTCTGCCGATCCGTTTCTGATGGCTGTTGCGGTGGCGGCATCCGCGGCCTTCCTCACCCCGATCGGGCATAAGAACAACACGCTGATCCTCGGCCCCGGCGGCTACCGTTTCGGGGACTACTGGCGTATCGGCCTGCCGCTGG